>DNMS01000133.1 GCA_003488105.1 Rhodospirillaceae bacterium | reverse complement strand
CGCGTACAGCGCCGACAGGCCGAGCGACGTCGCCAGCAGCCCGGCGCATTCAGGGGCCAGGTCGAGTTTACCGGTATCCGCGCCGCGGACGATGTCCGCCAGCCGGTCCAGGGCCGGGTCCTTGATTCCCGACCAGGCGACGAAGGCGTCGAAGCTGCAGTTTTCGCCGACATGACTGAAATCCACATCCGGGATGTCATAGGGAATGCCGCCGGTCTCTGTCGCCACGTCGGACACGAACTCCTTGCCGACGTAATGAAACACGGCGTCCGGGTCGATGAAGCGGCGAATGAACCAGGGGCAGGCGATGCGGTCGATCTTGGGCCGCTCGCGGGTGACCCAGATGCTGGGCCGGTCTTCGGGCACCAGACCGTGCTTGACGGTGACGCCGCCCGCGTCGGCGAAATGCTCAATTCCGCCGTCCAGGAAGTAGGCGTCGACGCCGAGCGCCCGCAGGGTCGCGGCGGCGCTCTGGCTGATGGCATGGCCGTGCACGCAATAGACGACGACGGAGCATTCATCCGGCAGGCTGTCGGCCCAGTCGGCGGCGGCCGCATGGTCGCGCCATATCGCCGTGGCGATCATGGCATCGGCCTTGTCGAAGGCGGTGCGGCGGCGCACGTCGACGATGACGGGGCAGGCGTCCGTGCCGATCAGGCGGTTCAGGTCGTCGGCGGAAACGGCATTGGCGGACAGGGGCAGGGCGGGGGCAACCATGGCTCAAACCTCTCTTGGTATCAGAGGGCCGAGCAGTGCTTGGGCGGACCGCCGCCTTGAACGTCGCCGGGGGACTGCGTGACCCCGGCGGAATGGGTGATTTTATACGCCCGTTCGCGGACCGGGACAACGGGACATCAGCGAAAATATCTTCCCGGCGATACGCCCAGCGCCTTCTTGAACATGGCGATGAAGGCCGACGGGCTGTCGTAGCCGAGGTCCAGCGCCGTCGCCGTCACGGACTGTCCGGCGGCCAGAAGTTCCAGAGCCTTGAGCAGCCGTGCCTGCTGTCGCCAGGCGCCGAAGGTCATGCCGGTATCCTTGACGAAAAGCCGCGCCAGGGTACGGGCGCTGGCGCCGGCTGTCTTGGCCCAGTCTTCAAGCCCGGTGTCCTGCGCCGGGTCGTCGGAAAGCGCCTCGGCGATGCGTTTCAGGCGCGCGTTCTCGGGCCAGGGCAGGTGCAGGGGGGCCTGGTTGAGGACCTTCAACTGGTCGAGAATTACCGCCATCAGCCGACCGGCCGGGCCATCCGCGTCATATTCGGCGGGAACGTCTACGGCGGCGCGAATCAGTTCGCGCAGCAGCGGCGACACGGTGACGACGCTGCAGGCCCGGGGCAGGCCTTGGGCGGCCTCCGGGCTGACCCAGAGGCTGCGCATCTTGACGTCCGTGGGAAAATCGACCCGGTGCGCCATGCCGCCCGGCACCCAGACGGCGCGTTCCGGCGGCACGACCCACACCCCGGTCTCGGTCGTCACGGCCATGACACCGGATATGCCATAGACCAATTGGGCACGGGGATGGGAATGCCAGCGCGTCGCCTGGCCCGCCGGATAGTCCGTCGCGGCGGCGACCACGGGGCGCGGCACGGCCTGCAGAGCCTGAACCCGGTCGATGTTGTCCTGATGGGTTTGTTCGCGAAGGGGGCCGTCCATGCGGTGTCTCGTCTGTCAATTTCACGATATAAATTGACAGAATACCGCAAGACTGTCGAGGCGGGTTCGTGCATCTATCCTAAACGAATACCACGACCAGACCAAAAACCCGGATGGGCATAAAGCCTCACCGGGAAGACGAGGAAATGACCATGTCCTACACCGACCGCCACGGCGTCCAGTTTCTGTTCCTGAACATCGGCCATCTGCTGGATCATTTGTTCCTTCTCATCTACGCGACGGCCGTCGTGACCATTTCCCTGGATCCGGCTTTTCAACTGACTTTCGCGCAGGCAATCAAAGAGTTGGTTGGCGCACTGCCGTTTGAGGGCGGGGCTCTGGACGCGGTCGTCGAATGGGCGGACGGATTGACCGAAAAGGGATCGTACGGGTTTCTCCTGGCGCTCTCGACCGCGAGTTTCATCGCCTTCGGGGCGTTCTCTCTTCCCGCGGGATGGCTGGGTGACAAGTGGTCCAAGCACGGCATGATGACCGTGTTCTTCATCGGCATCGGCACGGCATCGGTCATGACCGGGTTTGCCAACGGACCTTATCAGGTCGCGGGCGGTTTGCTTGTCATCGGCGTCTTCGCTGCCATCTATCATCCGGTCGGTATCTCCATGGTGGCGGAAAACGCCAAGTCGCTTGGCCGGGAGTTGGGCATTAACGGCGTATGGGGCAATTTCGGCGTCGCCTGTGCCGCTGTGGTTTCCGGCTTTCTGACCGATCACTACGGTTGGCGGGCCGCCTTCATCGTGCCGGGCGTGATCTCGATCCTTGTCGGCCTGGCCTATCTGGTGTTTTCCCAGAACGCACCGGAGCCCCACCCGCTGGCCAAGAAAGACAAGTTCATCGGTGCGACGCCGGAACAGGTCAAACGCGCGATCTTCGTTGTGCTGTTGGCGTCGGCACCCGGCATGCTCATTTTCAATTCGACGACGAATTCCCTTCCGAAGCTGTTCACCGAACGGTTGGGCGACCTTGCTGAAAACGTGTCAGAAGCGGGAATCTGGGGTTTTGGGGTGTTTGCCCTTGCCTCCATGGCCCAGGTCATGATGGGGCATCTGCTGGACAAATATCGTCTGAAACCGATTTACATTATCGCCGTCGCGCTGCAGGCACCGCTGATTTTCCTGGTCGCCTATGCCTATAACGAAGGTTTGCTCGGCGCTGCCACGGCGATGATGTTCATCGTCTTCTCAATCATCCCGATCCACGACACCATCATCGCGCGGTTCACGTCCAAGGAAATCCGCTCGCGGGTGTTCGCGTTGAAATATCTGGTCGGATTGCTGGTTGGTGCCGCGGCGTTGCCGCTGACGGGGTGGCTGCACTCGGTGGTCGGCGGCTTTACGATGGTCTTTCTCGTGTTGGGTGCGCTTGCTGTGTTCGAAAGCTGCGTCACCTTCTTTCTGCCGGCCCGCGATCACCTGACGCAACAGGCTGAAAATGCAGCTCAGCCCGCGGAATGACCCCACACATACCGTAGGCGCGGAGCGGCCCCATGCACCAGCATGGGGCCGTTTTGCTGTTTGGGGATCGGCTGAACGGGGGGGTGGAAAACCTAGAACCGGCCCACCTTGCGTGCCCGGCGCAGAGCTTCGGCGACGCAGCGGCTGTCGGAAAGGCCCTGATGCATGGCACCGGGCGGGGTGAAGTCCATCAGCTCCGGCAGGTCCGAGCTGTTGGGTATCCAATCAACGCCGAGGTGCGCCATCACCACCGCGCGCACATCGTCACATCTGCAATCGGCGAAGGGATTGGCCAAGCCGTATAGCTGACAGTTGGTGACGATATGGGTGAATTCGTCACCAAATCCGAAGGCTTCCGTGGAGGGGGCAATAAATTCGGCAAATTCGCCCAGAGCCACTTTCAAATCCACACCTTCGCGGTCCAGGCGGTCTTGGGTAATGCCCGTCAGGTCCGTGAAATAGCGGTCG
The DNA here is from genome assembly GCA_003488105.1 of Rhodospirillaceae bacterium. The sequence continues at coordinate 1,958 of DNMS01000133.1, read as the reverse complement.
AGGGTCGGGTTGATGCGGGGGCGGACCAGAATTTCGAAAGCGCCCAATTCCTCCAGCCCCGGTGTGTCCGCCAGCTTGACCGCGCCGATCTGAACGACCTCCATTTCCTCGCCAGGGCCTGACCAGGTCCGTTGCCGGGCCCCCTCCCAGGCGGTCCACTCCAGGTCCATGACGATCAGTGCGTGATCGTCGCCCCTCATACCTCAGTATCCTCCGTCCGCGCGGCCCGGATCAGGCGGTCGTTGATGGCGCGGCCCAGGCCCCGGTCGGGAATGGGCATGACAGCGATGGCCGGGGCCGGCCCATTGTCCAGGTCGTGCAGCATGGCGAACAGATTGGCGGCGGCCTCGGTGGTGTCACCCACGGCACTCAGGTTCATCGCCTGTTTGGGGGCGTCGGGGCCAAAGCCGAGCAAGGCCTCTCCGGGTTCCGCCGACAGGGCGTTCAGGCGCAGCCGCTTCGACGGCGCGTAATGGCGGGCCAGCATGCCCGGGGAGCGCGGTCCGCCGGGGCCGATTTCATGGGCTTCGGCGACCGGACCATAGGCACCGCAGACAGCCTCGAAATCTTCGCGCGCCAGGCCGCCCGGGCGCAGGATCACCGCGCGGTCGCCGGTGGCGTCGACGACCGTGGATTCCAGGCCCACGGTACAGGGGCCGCCGTCCAGGATGATTTCCGGCCCACCCTGATCGGGGCCGGGCAGGGAGGCCGCGACATGGGCGGCCTGTGTCGGGCTCATATGGCCCGAACGGTTGGCGCTGGGTGCCGCGATGGGCAGACCGCCCGCTTTTAGAAGGGCCTGACCCACGGCATGGTTGGGGGCGCGGATGGCGACGGTATCAAGCCCTGCCGAGACCAGCCGAGGCAGGACGACGGTCAACGGCCCGGGCCAGAACGCATCCATCAACACGCGGCCAAGCGCCGTGATCTCGGCATAGCCAGCGGCGGCATCAGCATCGGCCACATGCACGATCAGGGGATTGAAGTCGGGGCGATCCTTGGCGGCATAGATGGCGGCGCAGGCGGCGTCATTGGTGGCGTCGGCGCCCAGGCCGTAAACCGTTTCCGTGGGAAAGGCGACCAAGCCGCCCGCCTGAAGAACATCGGCCGCGCGGGCGATGGCGGCGGGGTCCGCCGCATCGGCGATCAAGGACGGGGCGCTGCCGCTATCCGTCAAGGCCGATCCCCTTGCCGACCGCGATGAAGTGGGGATTTTCGAGTCCGGTCTTGCCGTAGGCCAGAGGGGCGCCATCCGTCGTCAACACCCGGCCGCCGGCAAAATTCAGGACCGCATGACCCGCCGCCGTGTCCCATTCCATGGTCCGCCCGAAGCGGGGGTAGATGTCGGCCGCTCCTTCGGCGACGCGACAGAATTTCAGGGAACTGCCGGCGCCGATGCGATGCGCCACGGTATAGCGTTCAAGGAAGGCATCCGCTTCCTCGGCTCCGTGGGAACGGCTGACCACGGCGGTCAGCCCTTCGGCCGGGGCGGTGCGTGATGCGATGGGGGTAAGCGGGCCGTCGCCGGTCTGCTTGAATGCACCCGGCGCGCCGGCCGCGAAGGTTTCGTTCAGCACGGGCAGATGCACCACGCCCAGGACCGGCCGACCGTTTTCGATCAGGGCGATGTTCACCGTGAATTCACCATTGCGCTTGATGAATTCCTTGGTCCCGTCCAGCGGATCAACCAGCCAGAACACGGGAGCGTTTGGTTGCCTGAGGCCCTCGGCCTCGGCGGCTTCCTCGCCGACGATGGGGATGTCGGCAGTGATTTCACCCAAGATCGCCTGGGTAATCAGGTCTTCGGCCAGGCGGTCCGCCTGCGTGACCGGGGAGTTATCGCCCTTGGTCTCGACCTCGAAATCGGTTTTGTAAACGGTGAGAATCTGCGCGCCCGCGCGCCTGGCGATATCCGCCACCCGTTCAAGCAGGCTCAGGTCGATGGTCAGCATGTCCGG
>DNMS01000021.1:21407-22940 GCA_003488105.1 Rhodospirillaceae bacterium | reverse complement strand
TCCACCGCCGGCGCGGCAGCGGCACCACCGTTGCTTCCCCGCATACCCAGGTCGCTGAACCCTGGCATTTCCTATTCCGCACCGCGGACGGCGGGCCCGATGACCTTCTGCCCGTCTATACCCGCGTGATCGACCGCCGCGTCAGCCGCGACAAGGGTCCCTGGTCCGCCGCCCTCGAACAGGGCCGGGACAAGGTCGTGCGCCTCGACCGCATCGTCACCATCGACACGGCGATGGAAATCTACGCGGTGTTCTACGCCCTGGCCGACCGTCATCCCGAACTGGTCACCCCGCCGCTTTCCGCTCTCGACGGCGCGAATTTCCACGAAGTCATGGCCGAACACCATCACATGCCGGTGCACCATATCCGCCAGCGGCTGCGCGTGGAAATGCCGCCGGCTTATGTCACCGAAGGCTGTGCCTGGCCCGATGGCGCCCTTGCCTCGACGGTCAACGTCACGGCCTATTCCGTCGATACACGGCCCATCTATTACCAGGACTTCTACATCCCGCCCTCGCCCTACATCCTGGACATGGGCACCCGCATCAAGTCCTGAACCTCACCCCGCCGGCGCCTGCCGGTAATGGGCATCGGCGAAATCCCGGGCGATGTCGGCCAGAACCCCGGCGACGGCCTGCACGGCACCGCCCGCGGGCCGCCCGTCAAGCCGGGCCAACGACCAGTTGCGCGACATGCCCTTGATCTTCCGGACCCGAAACCGGGGACTGCCCTGCTGTATTTCCTCATGGAAAATGCTGTAGCTCTGGATCGTGCACCCCAGCCCCGCCGCCACCATGGCCTTGATCATGGCCGTCGAATTGACGGTTTCACGGATGTCGAGGGTAACGCCCCTGTCCGAGGTCAGGCCGTCGATCATGCGGCGTATCGGATTAGGCGCTTCGGGCAGCAGCAGGGGATAATTCGGAAGATCGGTAAGATTGACGGCCCCTTGCCCGGCATCGCCATCCGCAGCCGGCCCGATCAGGAACATGGGTTCGTCCAACAGATGAGTAATCGCGAGCGACGGCACCTCCCGGTCCACGTGGAACAAGCCCAGGTCGAACTGCCCGGTCAGCAGGCCATCTGTAATGACGGTGCTGAGTCCTTCGGACAGATGCAATTGAACTTTGGGATAGAGTTCGCGCACGTGTCGGACCAAAAGGGGCGCCACCACCGGCGCAACGGAAGGCATGAGAGCGACCGACACCGGGCCAGCCGGCTCCTGGTCCCAATTGCGGACCTCGGCCCGCGTCTGGTCCAACAGTTTCAGGATCGGGGCCGTGCGGGCGAGAAGATGATCCCCCTCCCCCGTCAGGGACACGCCCTGCGCCGTGCGGGTCAAAAGGCGTACCCCCAGATCCTGTTCCAATTTGCGGATCAGACGGCTGACGGCCGGCTGCGCCACATGCAGATGGGCCGCCGCCTGGGCGATGCTGCCGTAGCGGGCAGCGGCATGGAAGTATTGCAGGGCCTTCAGATTCAAGACACGCGCTCCGTCGATAATCGAAGGCCTTGATATATCATTTAAGCAT
>DNMS01000021.1:18781-21276 GCA_003488105.1 Rhodospirillaceae bacterium | reverse complement strand
CTTGATATATCATTTAAGCATATCTTGGTCGATCAAAGGTATTTCCTCGGCATACTCCGGCGCCGCTACACTCCCCCGCAATTCAAACACACGCACGAGCCGGAGGAGCAAACAATGCCGGAAGGAACCATGACCACGATGCAATCCGGGCTCGAGGTGAAACGCCTGGCCGGTGCCTTGGGGGCTGAAATCAAGGGCCTGAATCTTGCCGACGGCAATTACGACAATCTGTTCCCGGCCCTGTACCAGGCCTTCCTCGACCATCAGGTGATCGTGCTGCGTGGCCAGAACCTGTCGCCGGACCAGCTTGTCGACCTGTCGAAGAAATTCGGGCAGTTGGAAGCCCATGTGCTGACGCAGTTCAACATGGAGGAAAATCCCGAAGTCCTTCTGATCTCCAACGTCAAGAAGGCCGGCAAGCCGATCGGCGCCATCTATGCCGGGCAGTACTGGCATTCGGATCTGTCCTACATGCCGCGCCCGACCCAGGGATCGTTCCTGCATTCCAAGGAAATCCCCAGCTACGGCGGTGACACCATGTTCTGCAGCATGACGCAGGCCTATGACGACCTGTCGGAGCTCATGCAGGCGTTCCTGGGCGGCCTAACTGCCACCCATGACTACACCAACGCCTACGACACCTTCTTCGCCCATATGCCCGACCGCCCCCCCTTGACGGCGGAAGAACGGGCCAAGGTGCCGGCGGTGACCCATCCGGTGATCCGCACCCACCCGGAAACGGGCAAGAAGACGGTCTACGTCAACCCCGGCTTCACCCGCCGGATCAACGAGCTTTCCTTCACCGAAAGCCGCCGCGTTCTCGATTTTCTGTTCGAGCATTGCACCCAGCCGCAATACATCTACCGCCACATGTGGGGGGTCGGCGATCTGGTGATCTGGGACAATCGGTCAACCTGCCACCGCGCCGTCGCCGATTATGACATGTCGGAAAATCGCCATATGATCCGTTGCAGCGTCGCCGGGGATGTTCCCCAATAACGGACGATGCCCTACCCTGGGGGACATGACCACGAACACGCAGGATCTCCACACCAGCCCCGCCGGAACCGCGCCGACGAAAACGCCCAAGCGCCCCGACCTCGCGAACCGGCGCCTGCTGATCTGGGTCGCCGGCCTGGTGCTGGCGATTATCGGCTATCTTATCGCCAAGCCGTTCCTGTCGGCCCTCTGGCAGCGTCCGGGCACAGAAATTCTGCAACCCGTGGCGGCGCTCGGCGCGGTCCTGCTGCTGGCCCCCTTCCTGTTTTCCCTCGGCAAGCGCGGCGGCCACAGCCAAGTTCCCAACCGCCTCTTCATCCTGCACGTGGGGGCCAGCCTTGCCGGCATGTTCCTGGTCTCTCTGCACGCCGCCGCGGCATTTTCCGGTCCGCCGCTCGTCCTGGTCGCGTGCCTGGTTCTGCTGGTCCTGACCGGTGTGGTCGCGCGGGTGTATGTGTCATCCCGCATGGCGGCGACCTTCGGGCGCAAGTCCGCCCCGTTCCAGGCCGGTGATCCGGCCTTGAAGGCCAAACTCCGCAAACTCATCGACGCCAAGACGGCGCTGCTCGCACGGCTCGACCCGCAGGCCAGCGAGGCCCTGTTTTCGCCGACGCTCAAACATTTCCTGACCGCTCCCCTGAAATCCCTGGTCTATGCGCGCCTCGCGCGCAAGGAATCGCGGCTGATGGGGGCGCGGCGGTCCGTCAACTGGCTGCAGGCCTGGTGGCGGCCGCTCCACATGGCGCTCGCCTGGTTGTTCCTTGCGGGCCTGATCCTGCACGTCGTCCTGGTCACCTTCTTCGCCGGATATGTCGCCGACGGGCGCGACATTTACTGGTGGCACCTGGCGGCCTGGTAGGAGAACGCAGAGATGTCCCGCCTGTCCCTGATGATCGACATGGAACGCTGCATCGGCTGCAAAAGCTGCGAGGCCGCGTGCAAGGCGGAACACGGCCTGGGCCCGGGCGAGAACCGCAACCGCGTGGTCTGGCTCGGCGACACCACGCAGCCGGCCCTGGATTTCCTGACCCTGTCCTGCCAGCACTGCGAGCGGCCCGCCTGCCTGCGGGCCTGCCCGGTGGCGCCCAAGGCGATTTTCAAGGACCCGGACACCGGCGTCGTGCGCATCAACGAAGACCGCTGCACCGGCTGCGGCGAATGCGTCATCGCCTGCCCTTACGGCGCCATGGGCTATGACGCCATCGACCATCATGCGGTGAAATGCGACCTGTGCCACGACCGCCGCGCGGTCGGGCGCAAGCCCGCCTGCGCCACGGTCTGCCCCGGCGAGGCCATCACCTTCGGCGACCGCGCCGATCATCTGGAAACGATCCGGGCCGAGGGCCGCCGCGCCGTCGACCACGACGCCTTCCTGTTGAACCCGTCCAACATCTTTCTGGAGCGCATCAAGGCCAGCGCCCCCGCCGCCGAGGGATTTACCATGGCGGGCCGCCACCGCCCGGCCGTGATCGACGACCCGAAGCGGCGCCAGGCGC
>DNMS01000021.1:14771-18594 GCA_003488105.1 Rhodospirillaceae bacterium | reverse complement strand
ACCCGAAGCGGCGCCAGGCGCTGAGCCCGGACGACGTGGTCTTTCCTTATCGTTCTAGCCGTGAAGAACGCGCCCCGGACAAGATCATCTCCGGCGGTTGCACCATCTGTTTCAACTGCTGCCCGACGCAGTATCACCTGAAGGACGGCAAGGTGATCCGCGTGACCGGCAACGAGGACGACCCGCAATGGAAGGGCAAGGTCTGCCCCAAGTCCCAGTTCCTTTTGCAACTTCACAACAGCCCCGACCGCCTGACACAGCCGCTGAAACGCGTCGGCGAACGGGGCGAGGGCAAATTCGAGCCGATCAGCTGGGAACAGGCCCTGGACGAGATCGCCGCCAAGCTCGAGGCCGTGCGCGACGAACACGGCCCGGAAGCGCTCGCTCTGTTCGCCGGCACCCGCACGGGCACGCTGACCCGCAAGGGCTATATCCGCCTGTTCACCCAGATGTGGGGCACACCGAACTTTACCGATACGGAACCGTTCTGTTCCGAGGCCAAGGCCGTCGCCTACGATCAGACCATCGGCATGCTCGGCAGCGGCAACAGTTATACCCCGGGCGATCTGGGCAGTGCCGAACTCTACGTTTATTTCGGCGACAACCAGGCGGAATCCCGGCCCGTCCATTTCGGCATGATCAATGACTGGCGGCTGAAGAACGGGGCCAGGATGGTGGTGGTCGACCCGCGCCTGACGGTAACGGCGAGCAAGGCCGACCAATGGTTCGGCATCCGCCCCGGCACGGACTTGGCGCTGGCCCTGGCCCTCGCCCATCACGTGTTCGAACATAATCTGCAGGACCAGCGGTTCTGCGACAATTGGGTCGAAGGCTGGGACGCCTGGCGCGACTACCTGATGGCCAAGGGCTATTCGCCGGACTGGGCGGCCGGGATCACCGGCATCGAGGCCCCGCAGATCCGGGCCTTGGCCGAGGACATCGCCCGGGCCGACGGCTGCGTGATGTTCGCGGCGCGCGGCGTCAACCAGCACGCCAACGGCACGCAGACCAACCGCGCCCTGATGTTCCTGGCCGCCATCACCGGCAATATCGGGCGAAAGGGCGGGGCCTTCTTCAACTTCGGCACGCCGTCGCCGGTGGTCGCCAACGCGCCGGCGGACCGCATCCGCCATCCGGAGAAACCCATGGCGGGGGTCAATCCGGCGCGCTGGCTCGACGCCATGCAGACCGCCGATCCCTATCCGATCCGCGCCTTCATCACCTGCAACAATCCGCTGTCGGCCTGGCCCCATCAGGAACGGGCGCGGGACGCCTTCAAATCCCTCGACCTGCTGGTCCATATCGAACTGTTCGCAAATGAAACCAGCACCTATGCGGATTATGTCCTGCCCGCCGCCACGGGCGTGGAGAAAGGCGAGATCAGCCGCGCCAGCGAAGACCGCCGCGTGGTCTGGATCGACAAGGTGATCGATCCGCCGGGCGAGGCCAAGGCCGACGGCTGGATCTGGATCGAGTTGGGCAAGCGCTTCGGCTTCGATGACGTGCTGCAGGACAAGTACAAGGACTCGGCCCTGTTCTGGGACGAAATGTGCATCAACGATCCCTGGATGAAGGGCTGCACGCAGAAACGCCTGCATTCCGTTCCCTGGCGTTGGGTCCGGGTCCCCGTGGCCGACGAAGACGCCCCGGAAATCGAGACCCTGCACCTGGAAGGCACGACCGCGCTCGGCTCCCCCGAAGGCCACCGCTTCCCGACCAAAAGCGGCAAGCTGGAATTCTGGAGCCCGGCCCAGGAAGCCAAGTTCCAGGCTCTCGGCTTTTCCGCCCTGCCCGAGTTCTATACGGACCGGGAACAGCTGATCGACCTGCCCTATGCGGTGCGGACGGCAGACGGTAACGCGGTGCGTAGCCCCTTCGCGAAAACCCCGGCCGACACGGTGACATCCCGCATCGTGCAGCCGGGGGCTGATTCCCCCGCCCGCGCGCTGAAGGCCCGGGGTTTCGACATGCAACTGATTACCGGCCGCCCGGCGGCCCCGCATTTCCATTCCTGGACCCATTATTCCTGGCAGGCCCAGGAAATGTGGCCGGACCTGTATGTGCAGATCCACCCGGCCAAGGCGGCGTCACTCGGCATCCAAGACGGCCGCGCGGTAACGGTGGAAACGGACCACGGGCAAATCACGGCACGGGCCTGGCTGCACGCGGGCATCATCCTGGACACGGTGTTCATCCCCATCGGCTGGGACCGGGCCCAGCCGTTCCACCCCTGGCCGTCGGTCAATCATCTGACGGACGAGACCCAGCGCGACCCGCTGTCGGATCACGCCAACCTCAAGGGCTACATGTGCCGGGTATCGACCAAGGCGCCCTAGGGCATATCGGGGAGACGCCGGGGCAAGCGTGCTGCGGCGAAGATAAAATATTTTCCATTTAATAGAATTCATGTTCTATATAATAGAACAATGGATCATGCGATCCGACCGACCCGTGAGACCAAGACACGAGGCATGAGGATGACATCGAGTAAGACCGCGCCGAAAAGCGACGGCGGATTGCCCTTCGCGCCGGAACTGGATCAACCCGTCCCCTATATGCGGCGGACGCGGGAATGGTATCTCGCGCTGGGCTATGACAACCCCTATGTCTGGGCCCATTACATCGACGTGCCGTTCACGCCGCTGGCCAAACCCCTGGCGCAATCGAAGGTAACCTTCATCACCACGGCCGCCCCCTATCAGCCGGACAAGGGCCCGCAGGGACCGGGAGCGCCCTATAACTCGGCCGCCAAGTTCTATCAGGTCTATTCCGGCGACACGGCAGAAGAGCACGACCTGCGCATTTCTCATGTCGGCATCGACCGGGTTCATACCAGCATGGAAGACGCCCGCGCCTGGTTCCCCTTGGCCGCCCTGCGGGACGCCGTGGCGGCCGGGCGGATCGGCGGCCTGACGAAACGCTTCCACGGCGCGCCGACCAACCGCAGCCAGCAGCACACCCTCAATATCGATTGCCCGGAAATCCTCAACCGGTGTCGGGAAGACGGCGCGGACGTGGCGATCCTGATCCCCAACTGCCCGATCTGTCACCAGACGCTCTGCCTGATCGCTCGCCATCTGGAAGCCAACGGCATTCCCACGGTCGTCATGGGCTGCGCCAAGGACATCGTCGAATACTGCGGCGTGCCGCGCTTTCTGTTCAGCGACTTTCCCCTGGGCAACGCCGCCGGCCGACCGCACGACCCGAAATCCCAGGCGGAGACGCTGGAACTGTGCCTGCGCGTGTTGGAAAGCGCCATCGGCCCGCGCACCACGGTGCAATCGCCGCTGCGCTGGTCGGACGATCCGGATTGGAAGAGCGACTATTGCAACATCACCCGCCGCTCGCCCGAGGAAGTCGCCGCACTGCGCGCCGAGGCGGAAAACGCCCGCATCGTCGCCAAGGAACTGCGCGAAAAGGAATTGAAACGGGCCTCGGCCGGGGAGACGGCATGACCGCGCCGGGCCCCCGCCCCTTCGATGGGATCAAGGTTCTCGACTTCACCCGGTTCTTCGCCGGGCCCTTCGGGACCTATCAGTTCGCGCTGCTGGGCGCCGACGTGGTCAAGATCGAACCCATCGGCGGCGAGGACAACCGGCGCGCCCAGCTCAGCCAGGAATGGGTCGACCGCAACATGGCGCCGGCCTTCATGGCGATCAACGCCAACAAACGCAGCCTGACCCTCGACCTGAAAAAGCCGGAAGCCCAGGAGATCGTCAAACGCCTGGTCCAGGACGCCGACATCGTCTGGGAAAACTTCCGCCCCGGCGTGATGGACCGCTTCGGTCTGGGCTACGAAACGCTCAAGGCGATCAATCCGAAA
>DNMS01000021.1:0-14662 GCA_003488105.1 Rhodospirillaceae bacterium | reverse complement strand
AAGATTCAGGCGATGTCCGGCATCATGTCGATCACCGGCGAGGCCGAGGGCGGGCCCATGCGCGCGGGCTTCGCCGCCTGCGACCTGATCGGCGGGATGACCGGCGCCTTCGCCGTTTCCGCCGCCCTGCACCAGCGCACGCAGACCGGCAAGGGCCAGTTCGTCGATGTCGCCATGTTGGATTCGACCCTCAATTTCCTGGCCCAGCACGTCACCGAATACACCGTCGCCGGCTACGTACAACGCCAATACGGCAACCTGTCGGTTACCCGCAAGGTGACCGCCGACCGGTTCCGCTGCGGCACCGGCTACATCATTCTGGCGATCCTGTTGGAAAAGCAATTCATCAACTTGATAAAGGCGCTGGACCGGGAAGACGCGCTTTCTGATCCGCGCTTCACCGATTGGGCGGCGCGGACGGAAAACGCGGGTGCGCTCCGCGACGTGATCGAGGGTGCCATGCGCGACGGTGATCCGGACAGTTGGGAACAGCGCCTGACCGAGGCCGACGTGCCCTGCGCCACGGTGAAGGGCATCGACGAAATCGCCGACCATCCCCAAATCGCGGAGCGTGGCCTTCTGCAACAAGTAGACACGCCCTATGGTCCCCTGCGCCTGGTCGGGCCGGGGTTCAAGCTGGCCCACGGCAGCGGCGCCATTGACCGCCCGCCGCCCCACGTCGGCGAACATAGCGACGAAATCCTGGCCGAGGCCGGGTTCAGCGCCGACGACATCGCCGAATGGCGGGCCGGCGGGGTGGTCGCATGAACAACACCCTGGTCAACGGCATGGCGCTTTTGGAAGTGCTGGCCCATAGCGACCGCGCGCTCGGCGTGTCGGAACTGGCGGCCCGGGTCGACCTGGGCAAAAGCAACGCCCACCGCCTGCTGCAGACCCTGACGGAACTGGGCTACGTCCGGCGCGACGCCGCCACCGGCACCTATGCGGCAGCGATCCGCCTGTGGGAACTGGGCACGGCCATGCTCACTCATCTGGACCTCCGCCAACTGGCCCTGCCGGCCATGGAGGCACTGCTCGCGCGGACCCGGGAAAGCGTCCATCTTTCGGTCCTCGACGGGGACGAGGTGGTCTATCTGCACAAGCTGGAAAGCCCCGAGCCGGTACGCGCCTATTCCGCGATCGGCGGCCGCGCCCCCGCGCGCTGCGTCGCCACGGGCAAGGCCATGTTGGCCGCCTTGGGCGAGGCGGCGCTTGGCGCGCTGGCTGAAAACCTGCACGCCTACACGCCCAAAAGCATCACCGACGCCGAGGCCTTCCTTCAGGAAATGGCGGGCATCCGCACGCGCGGCTATGCCGTCAACGCCGGCGAATGGCAGGAAACGGTCTGCGGCGTGGCCGCCCCGATCCACGATCCGGCCGGCGGCGTGATCGCCGCCATCGGCGTTTCGGGCCCGGCGGAACGCCTGCGCCCGGGCCGCTTCAAGGCGTTGGGTGCCGAGGTCACCAAGGCCGCGGACGCCGTCGAACGCGCCCTGGCCGGCGATACGGCGCCGCCGGCACCGATCGATCCCTGCGCCATCGGCGCCACCGCCTCATCGATTCCCCTGGCCCCCGGCCGCCCCATCCTCCAAGAGAAAGAAAAACGGAAGGCATCCGAATGACCGCTTCCCCCGACTCCATCGCGCCGCTGCGCGATTTCGTCATCGCCATGACCAACCTTGTTTCCAAGACCGACGCCGAAGAAACCCTGATCGCCGAAGGCCGCAAGCTGCTGGGCACGCTGGTGTCCCGCGACGACTGGCTGCCCGAGGCATTCGCCCAGCCCCATCCCGAGTATTATCAGCAGTACCTTTTGCACGCCGACCCGCTGGAACGCTTTTCGGTCGTCAGCTTCGTCTGGGGCCCGGGGCAGAAGACGCCCGTCCACGACCATATGGTCTGGGGCCTGATCGGCATGCTGCGGGGGGCGGAAAAGGAAATCCGCTTCGAACAGGACGCCCAGGGCAAGCTGCATCAGGTGGGGGACTGGGCCGAATTGACACCCGGCCAGGTCGAAGCCGTGTCGCCGACCATCGGCGACATCCACGTCGTCGAAAATTCCTTCGCCGACAAGCCGTCGATCAGCATCCACGTCTACGGCGCCAATATCGGCGCGGTCTCGCGTCATGTGTTCAAGCCGGAAACGGACGAGATCAAACCCTTCGTCTCGGGCTATTCCGCGACCAGCGTGCCGAACCTCTGGGACCGTTCGGCGACCGTGCGCGCGACGCTGCCGGCCGCCTGAGCCTCACCATCTTTCCGACGATGACGCCCCGCGTGACCCGCTGGCCTTAGCGGGTCGCGCAGGGGTGGCGTTCTATCCGTGCCCCGCGCCCATAACGGGCGGCGCACGAAGGGGCCCTGCGCCGGAAACGCAGTGATAAATCAATATGTTGGGGAGAGAATGGTGCCCAGGGGCGGATTTGAACCACCGACACCCGCATTTTCAGTGCGATGCTCTACCAACTGAGCTACCTGGGCAAACCGTGCGTCGGCGACGGCCTGAAAGGCCACCGCCCGTTGGCAAGACGTGGCTTATAGAAGAAATCAGAGGCCCTGTCCAGCGCGGGTGCGCGGGGAATTTCCACGCGGATTTCCAAGGATTTCAGGACATCGCCCCGCGCCTTCAGTCGGCCCGGCGCGGGGTTTAATCCTCGGTATACTCATCCTCGGCGTCCGGATCCTCGGGGGATTGGTTGGTCGGGATGCGATAGCCCTCGCCGAGCCATTGGCCGAGGTCGATGTCGGCGCAGCGCTTGGAGCAGAACGGCAGGAATTCGGTGACCGGCGGCTTCTTGCAGATCGGGCAGGGTTTGCGCTTCAGGGGCACGACCTTGGCGCCCGTCTTCCCGCTCATGGCGTTAGCCCTCCGTAATCTCGAACCGGCCGGGGCCGAGGGCGCCGTCGCGTTCCACCCGGATCGCCTCGCCGGTGCGGGCATTGGCGTCATCCATCGCGTCCTTGAGCGGCCCGGCCAGCGCATCGGCCACGTCGGCGGCGCAAGCGATGCGGATCACCGCCCCCCGAACCGCGAGGGCGCGGCGCAGCGCCGCGAGCCCCGCCGCCGTGGGATCGGGCATCAGCCCCCCCGGGCGGGCCAGCAGGCGGGTCAGGGACGGGCCGCGGCGGCGGCGCGTCAATTCCACCAAACCCAACCCCGTATAGCCCAGGACATGGCATTCGATCGGGTCGCCGGCCAGCGCGCTGCGCAATTGGGCAAGCACCTCCAGGCGTTCCTTCTTGCCCTTCATGGCCAGGAAATCGATGACGATCTGGCCCGCCAGGTTGCGCAGGCGCAGTTCGCGGGCGATCACGGTCACGGCCTCCCGGTTGGCCTTGGCCGCCAGGCGCTGCGGCGAGCCGGAACCGAGCGGTCCGCCCTTGGTCTGGCCCGTGTCGACGTCGATCGCCGTGAGCGCCGGGGTTTCGCTGATGATCACCCGGCCACCCGACGGCAGGGGCACCACGGGCGACAGCACACCGTCGAGGGCTTCCTCGACGCCGAATTCCTCGAACAGCGGCGCTGTGCCGGACCAGGCCTCGGCCTTTACGCCGGGGGCCAGTTCCCGGATCAGGCGCAGGGCCTCCGGATCGTCGGAAATGACGCGGCAGCGCGGCCCGGCCAGGGTCAGGGCGCGCTCGATGGCGTCGGGCGGCGCCAACAAGGCCTCCGGCGCCTTGACCGTGTCATCGAAGGCGGCATCGACGTCGTCGCGCAGAGCCAGCAGTCGGTCCAGGTCGGCGGAGACCTGGGCGATCTCGGCCCCGCCGGCGGCGGGGGTGAAGGTCAGACCGCAGTCGCCGGGCAGGATTTCCTCGAGCACCTCAAGTTCCTTGCGTTCGGCCGGGGCGAGAAAGCGCGAGAACTTCATGCCCTCGCCCCCCAGGTGCAGGGTCACGAAGCGGCCGGTCAGCGCCAAACGGCAGGTCAGGCGTGGGCCCTTGCCGTCCATGGCTTCGCGATCGGCCTGGACCAGAACCTTATCGCCTTCGCCGACGGCTTCGGTGATGGATTTGATGCGCTGGTCGCCCGATTGCCGGGCGTCGCCTGCGGCAAGGAACCCCGGTTCCGCCCCGTCGATATCGACGAAGGCGGCGTTGAGGTCGCGGTTAATGGCGGTCACGCGGCCGGCGAACACCGCGCCCTCGACACCTTCGTCACTGTCCCGTTCGAACAGAACCTGGACCACCGCGCCCTTGGCGAGCAGCGCCACGCGCATCTCGCCCGGCCCGGCATTGATCAGGATCGTATCGGCGCGCATGGTTATCCTTTCCCCGCCGGGGACCATGCCCCGGCGCCGGTCAGCAGTCCCGCCGTGAGGGCGAGCGGCAAGCCGACCACATTGTTGTAATCGCCGTTGATCGCCGTGACGAACAGCGCGGCAAGCCCCTGAATGGCGTAGCCGCCGGCCTTGTCCCGCCATTCGCCGGAGGCGAGGTACATATCAACCTCGGCCCGGCTGAGACGCTTGAACTGCACCGCCGTTACCGAATCGCGGACCACAACCCGCCCGCCCGGGCAAACCAGGGCGACCCCGCCGATGACCCGGTGCCGGCGCCCGGACAACAAATCCAGGCAGCCCCGTGCTTCGGCCGCGTCGGCGGGCTTGGGCAGCGACCGGCGGCCGCAAGCGACGACCGTGTCGGCGCCCAGGACGAAGGCATCCGGATGGGCCCGCGCCACGGCGGCGGCCTTTTCCGAGGCCAGGCGTCGTGCCAACGCGCGCGGCTGTTCGCCCGGCCGGGGTGTCTCGTCGATATCGGCAGGCACCACGGCGGCCGGCACGATCCCGACCTGGGACAGCAGATCCAGCCGCCTGGGCGACGCCGAGGCGAGAATCAAGCGGCCAGCCATGGGCATGTCCGCCAAGCTTTATTTGAAACGAAAGGTGATCCGGCCCTTGGTCAGATCGTACGGCGTCATCTCAACATTGACGCGATCGCCAGCAAGCACCCGGATCCGGTGCTTGCGCATTTTGCCCGCCGTATGGGCGAGGATTTCGTGTTCGTTGTCCAGTTTGACCCGGAACATGGCGTTGGGCAGCAGTTCCGTCACCGTGCCCGTAAACTCCAAAACGTCTTCTTTCGCCATTAGCACTCCAATAATTCGGCCGAAACGCCCCAGAACATGACGTCTAGCCGGGTAAAAATCAAGGGATTGCGGGGATTTGCCGATATCACCTCAATCCGGGCACCTGATCAGGTGTCGCCATCGTCGCCGGCCTCGTCGCGGGCGGCGCTGCGCAGACCCTCGACCGCCGTCTGAAACAGCGGATTATCGACCCCTTCCAGATGCACGATGAAGATCGGCCGGCGGAAGACGGGGGCGCCTTCGACCAGATGCAACACACCTTCTTCCAGGCGCGGACGCACGGCTAGCAGGGGCAGATAGGCCGACCCGCCGGCGCGCAGGATATGCTGCTGCGCCAGCGGCCCGTAGCTGACTGCCAGCGCCGGGGCCGCCAGATCAGGGAAAGCGTCCAGGTGTTCCATGCGGAATTCGGCCCCCCAGTCGACGAACACGTAACTTGCGTCCCAGGGACCACGGGTCGTCGGATCCGACGACACCAGGACCAAGCTGTCCTGGGCC
This sequence comes from Rhodospirillaceae bacterium, assembly GCA_003488105.1. The sequence goes on along the minus strand of DNMS01000021.1, from coordinate 9,072 downwards.
AGCTTTTCGACCACCAGCCCCGAACGGTGCTGCGGCGTATAGCTGACCGCGAGATCGATGAAGCCCTCGACGACCTGGCTCATCAAGGTGTCGGAGGTGCCGACCTCGGCGCGCAGGGCGACCTCGGGCAGGGCCTGGCGGACCCAGGACATCCAGCGCACCATCATGCGTTCCCACAAGGTGAATTCGGCACCGACGGTCAGAAGGGCGGAATATTCCGTCGGCAGACCGACGTTGTGGCGCGCCTGCTCCCAGGTCTGCAGCAGTTTTTCCGCGAACGGGCGGAACTGCGCCCCCGCCGCCGTCAACGACGCCCCCGCCTTGGTGCGCACAAACAGCGGCTGCCCCAACAGGTCTTCCAGCAGCTTAACCCGGGTACTTACGGTCGACTGAGTGACGTAGAGGCGTTCCGACGCCTTGACGAAGTTTCCGACCTCGCAGATGGCCAGAAAGGTACGCGCAAGATTGATGTCCATGGGGCGTTTCCGGAGGAAATCGGGGGGTGGCTCGGCGCGAATTATACATCGAAATTTTTGATATAAACCATAATTTTATTTCGTTTGAGAAATGCTTTGTTTTCTCCGAGAGTCGCCCCGTCCAATCACGGACACCCACCCCTTTTTGGAGGAATACATGAAAGCCCTGCCCTTCATTGGCGCCGTCGTGATCGCGCTTGCTCTTGCCGCACCGGCCAAGGCCGTGGACGTGACCAATGAGCAGGAAACCGAAATCCAATTGACGGTTTCCGATTCCGAAGGCTCTGAAATGGTGAACATCGCCGCCGGCGAAACCATTCCGAACCTCTGCGAAAAATGCAAACTCGTGCTGGGTGACGAAGCCGTCAGCGTACAGGGCGACCAGGTCGCCGTGATCCGCGGCGGTAAGATTTCCATCCGCACCAACTGATCGAGGAATGCGGGGACGGGCCTGTGGTCCGGCCCTGCAGGAACGCGCCTGGGAGGGCGTCATCGGGAACGGGAGCGGTAGACGCGCTGACGCACCCCCCGTTCCCGAGCGCCGCACCGCCCCATGGCGGAAATTCCTCCTGGCCGCGTTCCATGGACTTTCCTGCCTGCGCCTAGGCCTGCCGAATTCGTTCTATCGCAACCCATCGGCCAAATCGCCCTCCCACGAATGGCCCCTTTTCAGAAAGGCACACCATGTTGACGCAATCCTCCACCCCCTCTCCGACCCCTTCGGTCACGCTGCAGGACGCCGCCGCCCCCGGCGCCAAGTCATTCTGGCAGCGCGCCGATGACATCACGGGCTTTGCCCTGTTCATGCTCATCATCGTGGGCGGCGTCATTTTGCCGTTCGCCCTGTATTTATACGGATTGCTGTTCCGCTAACCCCGGAACACGCGGCAGCCGGTTATCGCCATTCCAGGCGATGAACGACGGCGCGGCAGGTCATGGGGGTTTCGCTGGCCGGCGTCAGCAGGTTCAGCTCGACATAGGTCGATTCCGCCAAGCGCTGGCCCAGGGCCACGATCTCCCGCTCCGTGGCTTCCGGCTCACGCGAGAACATCACGCCCAGGCGACGCCTGACCCGTTCCTCGTCGGACAGTTTCAGGGAATAACGGATCGCGCCGACGCCGAACATCTCGCGGATCGCAATCCCGCGCCGTGCCCAGCAGAACCCTTCACTGGTCTTGTCCGGCGCGACGGTGACGTCGAACCGAACATTGAGGTGACGCAGGGCATTGTCGAAGGTGACCCGGTACTGGGCCGGCGGTCCGACCGCCGTCGTCAGGCGGGCCGCCGCCGTCTGCGCCCCGGCACGCATGCGCTTGATCCCCGCATCCATCAACGTCACCGGCTGTGCGGCCAGCCCTTCGAACAGATCCCCGGTCTGCGCCAGAACCGCCATGGGTGCCGATCCGACGGCGAAGGCCAGAAAAACGCCCGCCACGAGCACTGTTTTGGGCCCAAAGGTTCGGTATGAACGCGACATCCGGTCCCCTTACATCGTTTGTCGGGCGCCGATCCGCCCTCATCCGACCATTCTACCGAAGCATCCTGCCAGGGCGAGCCCGGAGTCCATATTTCTCCGCCCCCCGTGACAGCCATCACATTCCCCTGTGGCCGTGATGCGTATAACCCGACCACTTTTTTGCATGCTGGTTTACGGATCGGCACGGTAGTTGACGACACGCGCCGGGGTGGCCCTGCGTGTTTTTTTAGGTGCCTTGGGGGGATCATGGCTTCCACACCCGAGCCGGCATACCGCTTTTTTCAGCGCGAGGTCGCCATTGAGGACCTACGGAATCCTCTGTTCGTGGATGTCCTCGCCGTATGGAACACGCTGCGCGGCGGCGCCATGGCACCGCCCTGGCGGGTGACAGACATGTTGCGTTACCCGCATGCGGCCATCCCGTTCATCAGCGTCGTCGACCTGACCGAAGACGGGGAATTTCGCTATCGCTACTGGGGCACCGGCCATGTCGATGTGAAGGGTTACGATTATACCGGCCGTTCGCCCCGCGACCACGCGCCGGCCGATTACGGGCGCATGATCAACGACGAATACCGGACCGTCACCGGCGCCGCCAAACCCGTGGCCTTCGTCCACGACATCCGCCCGGGCTTCGCCCAGATTTCCAAATTTCAAGAAACCTTGCGCCTGCCGCTCGCCAACGACGGACAGGTCGTATCGGGCGTCATTTCCTTCGCTGATTGGCGCTCCAACGCCGGGCATTGGACGGAAATGTTCGACACCCTGTCCGACCCGACGGCGGGCCTCGGGGTCGTCTGACGCCGCCCTTCCCACCTTGATCCCTTACGTATCGACGACCGCATGCACGGGAAACCGCGCCTTGATCCGGTCCATCAGCTGGTCACGCACCATGCGGTAGGCCTGCAGCTTTTCCTCGCGGTTATCCGTCTCGATGATCGACGGATCGAAGGTATTCCAGAACTCGACGTCGCAGGCCATGATCCGGGTCAGTTCCATGGCCTTGTGCTGGGCTTCGGGCGACAGGGTAATGACCAGATCGAAGAAGTCGTCCTCCAGATCGTCGAAGGTCTTCGACTTGTGGTTCGACATGTCGATCCCGATTTCGTCCATCACGGCGATGGTAAAGCCGTCGATCTGCCCTTCGCGGGCGCCGGCGCTGTCGACATAGATCCGGTGGCCGTGGAGAAATTTCAGGATACCCTCCGCCATGGGCGAGCGGATGGAATTCATGGTGCAGGAGAACAAGACCGCAGAGGGAAGGTCAGCCAAATTCGCCGCCCCCCTAAGCCTTGATATGAAGCACGCAGACGAGCGTGAACAGCCGCCGGGCCGTGCGCAAGTTCATTTCAACCCGGTCCTCGAGCCGTGTGCGCAGAATTTCGGCCCCTTCGTTGTGCAGACCCCGGCGGCCCATGTCGATGGCCTCGATCTGGCTGGGCGACATGGTCTTGATCGCCTTGAAATAGCTGTCGCAGATCATGAAATAGTCGCGCACGATGCGCTTCATGACGCTGATCGGCAGGGTGATCTTGACCAGATGGCTGCCGCCCTCGTCGTCCACGTCGAACACCAGGCGATTGTCCTGGATCGACAGACGTAGGGCATAAGGTCCCGCATGGTCGATTTCGAGAGGCCGGAAGCTGTTGTCTTCCAACAGGTCGTAGATCGCCACTTTCCGCTCGTGGTCGACCTGGGGACTGCGGCTGACGACGCTTTTTTCATCCAGGTCGATTTGGACAATGCGGTGCGTGTCGCCGCTCATCTTGGCGCTCCCGTCCTAGTCCCCCGCCGGTGTGTTCAGGCGGATGGAAATGGAAAGCGCGTGGGCGTCAAGGCCTTCGGCCCGGGCCAGGGTCACGGCTTCGGGACCGATGGCGCGCAGGCCCTCGGCGTTGCATTCGATGAGGGACGAGCGCTTCATGAAATCGAGCACGCCCAGGCCCGACGAAAACCGCGCGCTGCGCGCCGTCGGCAAAACGTGGTTGGGCCCGGCGATGTAATCGCCGATCGCTTCCGGCACGTAGCGGCCCATGAAGATCGCCCCCGCATTGCGCACCTTGCGGCCCAGTGCGTCGGCATTGTCGGTGGCGATTTCCAGATGTTCCGGCGCGATGCGGTCGACCAGGGGAATGGCGCCCGCCAGATCCGGCACGGTGATGACCGCGCCGTAGGTCGCCCAGCTTTCGCCCGCCGTGCCCGTGCGCGGCAGGGTTTTCAGATGCCCTTCGACGGCGCGTTCAACGGCATCGGCGAAGGCCGCGTCGTCGGTGATCAGGATGGCCTGGGCGGCGGTGTCGTGTTCGGCCTGGCTCAACAGATCGGCGGCGATCCAAGCGGGATCGTTGGCGCCGTCGGCAAGCACCAGGATTTCCGACGGGCCCGCGATCATGTCGATGCCGACGGTGCCGAACACCAGGCGCTTGGCGGCCGCCACATAGGCGTTGCCGGGACCGACGATCTTGTCGACCGGGCGGATCGTCTCGGTACCATAGGCCAGCGCGCCGACCGCCTGGGCACCGCCGATACGGTAAATTTCATCGACCCCGGCGATCGCCGCCGCCGCCAGGACCAAGGGGTTGAGCACGCCATCCGGGGTCGGCACGACCATGACCAGCCGGTCCACGCCCGCGACCTTGGCCGGGATCGCATTCATCAACACCGACGACGGATAGGCCGCCGTGCCGCCGGGCACGTAGAGGCCCGCCGCCTCCACCGCCTGCCAGCGGTAGCCCAGGCGCAGGCCCGCCGCATCGGTGAAGTCCAGGTCTTCCGGCAACTGCTTTTCATGGAACGCGCGGATGCGTCCAGCCGCCGTGGCCAGGGCCGACAACGTTTCCGGGGAGCACTGACCGCGAGCGGCATCCACCTCGTCCGGCCTGATCGCCATGGCATCGGCGGTCAAATCGAAGCGGTCGAACCGCTTGGTATATTCCAGAACCGCCGCATCGCCACGCGCCCGCACGTCGGCCAGAATGGCCGTGACGACATCATTCACGTCGGCTTCGCTCTCGCGCTTGGCGCCCAGAAGGCCCTTGAACGCGTCTTCGAAGCCGGGATCGCGGGCATCAAGCCGCAAGGGCATCGACGGCCTCCTTAAACTTGGTGACCCAGCCGCCGATTTCCTTGGGCCGGGTTTTCCAGGCGGCGCGGTTGACCGCCAGCCGCGAGGTGATCTCGGCGATGGTCTCGACCTCGACCAGACCGTTGGCCTTCAGCGTCGCACCGGTCGAGACCAGGTCAACGATGCGTCGACACAACCCCAAGGTCGGGGCCAATTCCATGGCGCCGTTCAATTTGATGCATTCGGCATGAACGCCGCGCTGGGCGAAGTGGCGGCGCGTCAGGCCGGGATATTTAGTCGCGACGCGGATCGATGACCACTGCCGGGGGTCGTCGCTTTTGACCATTTCCGCCGGTTCCGCCACGGCCAGGCGGCAATACCCGATGCCCAGGTCCACCGGCGCGTAGATTTCCGAATAATCGAATTCCATCAGCACATCGTTGCCGGCAACACCCAGATGGGCCGCGCCGAAGGCGACGAAAGTCGCGACGTCGAACGAACGCACACGGATAATGTCCAGGTTCGCTACATTGGTGGTGAAGCGAAGCTGGCGGCTTTTGCTATCGTCGAAGGCGGCCTCCGGCTCGATCCCGGCATGACGAACCAGCGGCATCACTTCTTCGAGGATGCGGCCTTTGGGTAGGGCCAGGACGAGCTTTTCATTGGCGTTCATGATCGTTTTCCGTCGCGGTCAATCGGGTGCTTGCGGCGCATACATAATGCCATTCGCGCCAGGATACCAGGAAACAAACCCCGGAAAATCCCCGGTTCTCGCTCGTTCGAACGCGCCGGGGCGGGGCTTGCGCTCCCTGTCGCCGCCGGCCCGGAAAGCGCCGTTCCCCGCGGGAACAAAGGCATGGTAGATTACCGGCATGTCCAGGTCATCGACATTCCGGGCCACCCAGAATTTCCTGGTGACTGGCCTTTGCTTCGCGGCGCTTCTTTTATGGCTGTCCGTGGTTGCAAATGCCGCGCCTTGGAACGACGGGATCGTCCAGGCCAGCGCCCCGCTGTCCCTGCCGGGATCCCCGGACCTGAATGTCAGGGACAAACGCGAGGCCGTGCTTCGCCGTGCGCTGGGTAACGTCGCAACAACCGCCCAGACCCTGCAATCGCTGGCCGATCTGGATGGCCCCCAGGCGCTTCCCGCCACGGTGCCAGCCATCGCGCGGACGGACAGCCGCGCCCCTGTCGTAGTGGCCATCAGCCGGCAAACACACCGGCGTTCGCCGACAGACGGGTTTCAGTCGCGCGCGCCGCCGCAGGGCATCTAACCTTCCTGCGGCGAAGGCCGCGTATCACCCACCCTTACAGCCGGCGACCGCTTGGGCCGCCTTCAGCATGACGAGAAGCGACCGTGTCATGGGCGTCGCCTGTGGCGATGACTTGGCGCAATCATCCGGAAACGGCCCGCGCTCAGTCGCGGCGCCGCGCCTAAACAGCGGCCGGTCCGCCCATCGTCATGCGATCACGATAAGAGAGTTGTCATGTCCCCCATCTTTTCATTTTCACTGGAAACCATCGCCATGATCGCATCGTTGGCTCTGGTTCAAGCCCTTGTCCTTCTTATGCGATACGCCAACCGCGCCGCCTGGTTGAAGCGCGAAACCATCGACACCTTGCTGGCCGTCACCGTCGGGACAGCCATCCTCGTCGCCATCGGCTTGGAGATCGACAGTCTGATACGGATCGGTCTGAACAACGAGTTGGCGGTCTTGACCGCGCCAGTCGTTTGCGCGGTGGCCGCCAAAATCATCTGGCACGGCTTCAATTGCCGCACGCGTCGGGCAATGGCCGAAGCAGGCATTTCGCCTTTCGCTCGCCTGACCGACACCACCCGGCAAGTATTGGAACAGGCGCGAGAACCGAAAGCGGGGTGACGTCTCGCCAACGGCGTCACTTTATTTGGAGGTTTCGTTTGACCATGCACTGAACCGGGCCGGTCGCCCGTTTCACGTCAGACTGGCGATGAAACGGGCGGCCTCCGGGAACAGAATGTCCGGCGCCTCCAAGTGCGGGCTGTGACCGCAGCCGGCAATGACCAGACGTTTAGCGGGGCCGGAAACGCCATTGGCGATGGCGGAAACCTGTGCTTCCGTTCCGTACTGGTCCTCTACGCCCTGAACCACCAGCACAGGGCAGGTTACCGTCGGCAAACAGTCCGCCACGTTCCAAGCGCGGAAACCGTCGGTCAGCCAGGTATCGTTCCAGCCGAAAAAGGCCCCGTCCACGTTGTCGCCGTGGTAACGCCGAAGCCGCGCCCGCAGGTCGGTTTTCTGCCAAGCGTCGCGCGCGTCCTGAATGCCCCGGATCGTCACGTCCTCGTTGAACACATGGGCCGCCATGGTGATAACGCCCTTGATACGCGCATCGCGGCCCGCCGCTATCAAGGCGATGGTGCCGCCGTCAGAATGGCCGATCAGCACCGCCGCCCCAATCCCCGCGGCGTTCAGCACGGCGGGCAGAACGTCATACGCTTCCGGCGCATGATAATCGACGGCCCGTGGCAAGGTGATGCCCTCAGACCGCCCGTAACCCGCCCGCGAATAGGCCAAGGCGGGCAACCCGGTCAGGTCGGCAAGGGTTTCGGGCACATCGCGCCACATGTCGACGCAGCCGAGACCTTCGTGCAGGAACACGAGCGCCGTGCCCCCAGATGCCGGCCGTCCACCCCACCAGGCATACTCCAAGTGCTGGCCGGCGGCATCGAGATATCGGATTTTATCGGTCACCGGGGACAACCTGCATCGCGGTCGGGCCAGCAGCCTAACCCAGGCATTCCGTGCGTTCCAGAAATTCGCATCGGGATTTCAATAGGCTACCGTCGCCATCAAAGTTCCTGTGATGGGTATCACTTACAGGCACCCCGCCCCCGCACACTCTAACCTTGGGGAAACGGTCCCCGCGCCCGGCGCGGGAACCCTGAGGACATTGGATGGAAAGAAATGCGAACGCCCATCCGCCGCCGCGTGGGGAACGCGGTACTGATTGGCTGTGCGGCCGCCGTCCTGGCAGGCGCGACGATCCATTTTGACCTGTTCGGCGGCATTGACGCCTTCGTGCATCGGTTTTCAGAATGGAACCCGGGCAACATCCTGGCCGCCTTCGTGGTCTGCGCCCTTGCCGGCATGGGATATGCCTTGTGGATACTGCAGACGGTTCTGCGCAGCCAGCGCACGGTCACGCGGCGGGTTTTACGCGCCCATGCCCACGCCATGGAGATCGCCCGCGACGAAGCCGCCCTGGCGCGGGAGAACGCCGAACTGGCGAACGACGCCAAGACCGAGCTGTATCAGCGCACCATTCAGGATTTGACGGAAACCGCCGGCAACATGCGGGACAAGCTGGGCATCCTGCGTTCGCAGATTACCAACCTGAACGACAACGAGGCGCGGCTTCTGATCGACGACGCGGTCCGCAGCGTGAACGGCGTCTATACCCTGATCGCGGATCTGGAGCGGGCCAACGCCATGCAGCGCAACGCGCTGATCACCAACTGGGAGCCGATCAACCTGATCGACATGCTGGAAACGGTGATCGAAAGCATCGCCCCCCTGGGCACCGCGCGCGGCATCCGCATCCACTTCGCCCCCGGCATGGTCGCCCGGCGCATCGTCAAGGGGCAGTCCGACCGCCTGATCAAGGCCCTGGTCGAAGTTCTGCTGAACGCCGTGTCGCGCAGCCCCAAGGGCGGGCGCATCCTGGTCGAGGTCATGGGCGATCGCCTGAGCCTGATCGTGCGCATCACCGATGCCGGGCCGCATATCTCGTCGCGCATCGGCAAGCGGCTGTTCGATGCCTACGGCATCGATCCGTCGGCCATCGACCCGGACCGCGAGGGCGCCGCCATCACCCTGCAGGCGGCTCAATCGATCCTGGAGCGCCACAAGGGCAAGATCAGCTTCGAGAACCTGCCGCGCGCGGGCGTTTCCTTCCTGATCACCATCCCGGTGTACGAACTGGCGGCGGCGCGCACGGCGGCCGGCACCTGGGTACTGCAAGACCTGTCACCCAGCGACCGCTGACTCCGACCGCCCACCTTGAATTGCTCTACA
>DNMS01000022.1:448-12620 GCA_003488105.1 Rhodospirillaceae bacterium | reverse complement strand
TTGCTGACGCCGGTCGTTACGGACCCGAAAAAGGCGGTCGTGGCCCTGAAGTGGACCGTGCGCGAGATGGAAGAACGCTACCGCGCCATGTCGCAGCTGGGCGTGCGCAACATCGAGGGCTATAACGCCCGCCTGCAGGAAGCCAAGAAAAAGGGCGAGGTGCTGTCGCGCCGGGTGCAGACCGGGTTCGACGCCGAAGGCCGGCCCGTGTTCGAGGATCAGGCGCTGGGCACCGACCCCCTGCCCTTCATCGTCGTCGTGGTCGACGAAATGGCCGACCTGATGCTGGTCGCCGGCAAGGACGTCGAGGCCTCGATCCAACGCCTGGCGCAGATGGCGCGGGCCGCCGGCATCCATATCATGATGGCGACCCAGCGGCCCGTCCGTCGACGTCATCACCGGCACCATCAAGGCCAACTTCCCGACCCGCATTTCCTTCCAGGTCACGTCGAAGATCGACAGCCGCACCATCCTGGGCGAACAAGGGGCGGAACAACTGCTCGGCCGCGGCGATATGCTGTACATGGCCGGCGGCGGGCGCATCACCCGCGTGCATGGACCCTTCGTGTCCGACGAAGAGGTCGAACAGGTCGTCAGTCACCTGAAAACCCAGGGCACACCCGAATACATCGAGGACGTCACCCGCGACGACGACAACAGCACCTTCGGCGACAGCGGCGGCGGAAATGATTCCGGCGATGCGCTGTACGATCAGGCGGTCGCCCTCGTGGCCCGCGAAGGCAAGGCATCGACCAGCTTCGTGCAGCGCCACCTGCAGATCGGCTACAACCGCGCCGCGCGTCTGATCGAGCGCATGGAGGAACAGGGCGTCGTCAGCCCCGCCGACCGCGTCGGCCGCCGCGAAGTCCTGGTGGGTAACCACTAAATCGGCGTCATGGCGCTTTACCCGGCCCGCCCGCCAGCCTACATAACCCCCATGGTCACATGTCTTATCCGCGCCGCCCTGGCGGCGGCGCTCATCCTGCCCCTATGTTTTGCCCCTGATTCCGTCCGGGCCCAGGACGAGGGGCGCGAGATTACCCTGAGCGCCAAGCAGAAGACCCTGGTGCGCCGGGTCGAAACCTACCTGAACGGCATCACCACCCTGCAGTCCACGTTTTTTCAGCAGGCCTCGACCAACGAGTTCGCGGAAGGCCAGATCTTTCTGTCCCGCCCCGGCAAGATGCGTATCGAGTACAAGGCGCCCAATCCGATCCTGATCGTCGCCACCGGCGAGTTCCTCAGTTACATCGACAAGGAACTGAAGAACGTCACCCATATTCCCGTCGACGACACTCCGGCCGCCTTTCTGCTGAACGGAAACATCCGCTTCGATCCCAAACGCGTCGCCTTTTACGAGGCCGCGGAGGAGGACGGCGCGGTGTTCCTGACCGTGGGCGAGCGCGCCGATCCCTTCGCCGGGCGGCTGACCCTGATCTTCCGCACCAATCCGATGAGTTTACGTAAATGGTCCGTGGTCGATGCCCAGGGCACGATCACCGACATCGTGTTGACCGATCCCTTCTACGGCGGCCAGATCGACCCCAAGCTGTTCACCGTGCCCGAGTTCGAGCAGACCCGCAGCGGCGATTAGCCGGGGTCCGCGCCAGATATGCGCAAAATGCATATCTGATGGCAAAAAAATGCCCCTGGTACACGGCGCCATTCAGTCCCATATGGAGTCATACAGCGCGGCCAATGATGCCGCGCCGCCGGGCGGCGCGCCCCCCTCGCCAGCCCGGCAGCTCCCTAAGATGGAGTTGAAGCGCCCGGCCCCTCCCCCGCCGGGCGCTTCTCTTTTGCCTGGGCCGGTGGATGGGAGGTCGGGTTTTCTTTTGACGCAAATCGTCGTCGGGAACCTCCGGCTCCCTCGGGATTTGCGATCCCCCATTAGGAGCATCCTTTTTGCTGAACTTGAATGGAAGATTATTAACTATCAAAACTGGCGGATGCTGGCGTGAAATAAGTTGAGAGAAGTGTGATCAACAAGATTTCCCGAAGGCGGGGCCACAGCAGTGTTCTCTGTCCGTCGTGTTGAAGCGATTAGTTTAAGAAAAGGGCAAATAGACTAGTCAGTCATTTTTCGACCCGAAATTCTTAACGGCAATATCAGCCATGCTCCTTATATGTACAAGGTCACCAATCCGTGCGGCTGGAGCAATTGCAGCAAGATATTTATACACATCCGCGTTAAATGTTTCGGCCACTATCTGCTCCTGCTTTGTTTGATGTTTGCCATCCTTGATATAGATAAGGGGCGTTGAAACGCCGAATTTTACCAATACAACGAATAGAGCCATTACTTCGTGGAACACGTCAGCTGTTGCATGGTCGTCACCCTTCAACAGGGACATTTCATCAACTAAAGATTTAACGGCATCAATCTGTTTAGACAGATCACGAAGCTGTTCATTAGTTGGGTCTATTGGATATTTTGTATGCTCCTGAGTGCCGGGCCTCACCCTTTGGCGGATAAAATAGTCAACCCACATAAAAATTGTGCCGCCCGCCACGAAGCCAAACGCAATGGCAAACCACCAATTCCCCGTAATCGCCGCCAGCCAATCCATTACGCTAGCAACTCGCTTTGAGGGTTCGTTGTAAGCTCCCTCTTCCTCGGCCCACTTGATAACAAACTCAGAAATTAGCGGGCCAATGACAAATAAAAGAAAAAGCCCCGATAATCCGGATAGGGCCTGCCTAAGTTGCGCGCGTCGGTTTCCCATGACCTGCAATAATGCCTGATTTCATACTCATTCCGAAGAACCTCCTGTGGTGTTAGGTGTGTTTGCTGCCTAATGTCGCAATTCCCCTTAGGATTTGCAGCCCTCCCCCGCTGGGCGCATCTTTTTACCAAATCCATTGCGCACCTATCACCACACCGCTTGTCCGCCCGCCCGATCCCCGCTACCAGGGTCCATGCCCTTCACCGTCGCCACCTGGAACGTGAATTCCGTGCGCAAGCGCCTGGACCAGGTCGCGCGCCTAGCCGCCGACACGGCGATCGACGTGCTGTGCCTGCAGGAAACCAAGGTGGTCAACGAGCTGTTTCCCGTGGACGCCATCGCCGAGATGGGTTTTCCCCATCAGGCCATCGCCGGCATGAAGGGCTACAACGGCGTCGCCATCCTGTCGCGCCGGCCCTTGAGCGACGTGCGCATCGAACCCTGGCTGGGCCGCGACGATTGCCGCCATATCCACGCCAAGGTCGAGACCGGCGTCGGGCCGGTCGAAGTCCACAGCCTCTATGTCCCGGCCGGGGGCGACGACCCGGACCCGGACGCCAATCCCAAATTCGCCCACAAACTGGCGTTCCTCGACGCGCTCGCCCCCTTTCTCGCGGAGCGCGCGGCGGCCGGCCTGCCCGTGGTGCTGACCGGCGACTTCAACGTCGCACCCCTGGAAACGGACGTGTGGTCGCACGCGCGGCTGAAACGGGTCATCACCCACACGCCCATCGAACGGAACAAGCTTAACGACATGCTTGCGAACAGTGCGGACGGGGCCGATGGCTGGACCGACGCGCTCCGCCGCTTCGTGCCCCCGGACAAAAAGGTCTTCACCTGGTGGAGCTACCGCGCCGCCGATTGGCGCGCCGCCGACCGGGGCCGCCGCCTCGACCATATCTGGGTCAACACGGCCCTCGCCCCGGCGCTCAGCTTCGCCGCCGTGCATGACGCGGCCCGCGATTGGCCGGAGCCGTCGGACCATGCCCCCGTGCGCGCGGTGTTCGAGATTCCCTGAGCAGTCCCGGATCGACACGTCCCTCACGAGACTCTGGACAGGGGGGCTTATCGTGCCTTTAATCATTCACGGATAAAAACCAACCCGCCGCCGGGGGGACGCGGGGATAATGATCATCGGACCAGGCAGCGTCGCCAGAGGTTCGAAGATCCAATCTCTGGAGGCGACGCTGCTGACCCCCGTCCGCATAACGATCATCTACATCCTGTTCGGATCCTTATGGATCCTGTTTTCCGACGCCACCCTGCACGCCTTGGTCAACGACCCGGAAACGGAAAACCGGCTGCAGACGGTCAAGGGCTGGTTCTATGTTCTGGTGACGGGGGGGCTGGTGTTCTGGCTGACCCGCGCCCTGTCCGCATCGCTTGAGGCGGAAAACCGGGAACGTCGGCGGGCCGAAGCGGAATTACGGAACGCCCTGGAGAGCGCGGAGCAGGCAAGCCAGGCGAAAACCGAGTTCCTGGCGACCATGAGCCACGAGTTCCGCACGCCCCTGAACGCCATCCTCGGGTTTTCCGATATCCTGCGAGCCCAGCATCTGGGCCCTCTGGGCGCACCCAAATACGCGGAATACGTCGACGACATCCATCAAAGCGGCGCCATCATGCTGGCCCTGGTCAACGATATCCTGGACATCGCCGAGATCGAGGCCGGCAAGCGGCCAATCCACCGCGCCGAGATCGCCCTGAAACCGTTGGCCGACGCCTGCCTGAAATCCTTTCAGCCGCAGGCGGAAGAAAAAAGCATCACGCTTGTCCTCGACATGGCCGACGACGCCTTGCGGCTTTACGCCGATCAAATCTGCGCCATTCAGATCATGTCCAACCTGATCGCCAACGCCATCAAGTACACGGGACGGGGTGGGACGGTCGCGCTTGCCGCGGCGCCGGCGCCCGACCGCGGGACGGCCCTGACCGTGCGCGACAACGGCATCGGCATTCCCCCGGATAAACTGCCGACGATCGCCGAGCCGTTTTCCCAGGTCATCGCCAGCCCCCACCTCGCCCGCGACGGCAAGGGCCTCGGCCTGGCCATCGTCAAGTCCCTGGTCGATGCCCATGACGGTGACATCGACATCGACAGCATCCTGGGTGAAGGCACGACCGTGACCGTGCGCTTCCCGCCGCCCCTGGGGGCGTTGGAAAACTAGTCCTTGGTCGGCTTCCAGATCTCTGGGATGATCACCGATGGTGGGGCCTGTTAACCGGCGAAGGCGGGGACATGGCTCAAGACATTACAAGCCGCGAAGTGCCGATCGGCGACGTGCAGGAGACCGGCTGCGGCCTGGTTCACCGCTACTGGGACGGTCGACGCGGGGCCTGCTTTGCCCCGGCCTGGGGCGACTTCCGCCTGATCGACTTGGCGGGCCACGTCATTCCCTACATGCGCGTCGCCGACGTCATTGACGGCGGCCGCGACTTCAAATACCGATTCTGGGGCACGGGCCTGGGCGCCGTTCACGCCCTCGACCGCACGGGCGCGCACCTGTCCGAGGTCAACAGCCCGCGCACGAAGACGGCGCTTGCCGAATTCCGGCGCATCGTTTCAGAAAAGGTCTGCCTTGCCTTCGTCTATAACGCCCAAGGCGGCATCGACCGGCGCAGCCTGCACGCGCCCAGCATCCGCCTGCCCTTGTCGTCGGACGGTGAAACCGTGGACAAGATCGTGTGCTACACGGATTTCGACATCGATGCCCGCGAATGGCGCCGGTTCTTCGAGGAAAGCGCCGAGGCCGCCCAAGGCCGATAGGGGTCCGTTTTGTTGCGGTTACGGAACGAGACGGTAGCCCCCCGGCTCGGTGACCAGAAGGCGGGCGTTCGACGGGTCGCTTTCGATCTTCTGGCGCAGGCGGTAGACGTGGGTTTCCAGGGTATGGGTGGTGACCCCGGCGTTATAGCCCCAGACCTCGCCCAGCAGGATATCTCGGCCCACGACCTTGTCACCGGCGCGGTAAAGGTATTTGAGAATCGCCGTTTCCTTATCGGTCAGGCGCACTTTCTTGTCCGTGGCCGTTTCCACCAGAATTTTGTTGGCAGGCTGGAACGAATACTGCCCGATCGCGAACACGGCGTCGTCCGACCGTTCGTGTTGGCGGATATGGGCGCGCAAACGGGCCAGCAGAACCCCCAGCCGAAACGGCTTGGTAACGTAATCGTTGGCGCCGGCGTCAAGACCCAGAATGGTGTCGGCGTCCGTGTCGGCGCCCGTCAGCATGATGATCGGTGAGGTCACGCCGTTGCGCCGCATCAGGCGGCAGACCTCTCGGCCGTCCATGTCGGGCAGGCCAACATCGAGGATGATGACATCGAAGCGGTCTTCCTTGGCGGTTTTCAACGCCTCGGCCCCGCTGGTGCAGGTCACGCTTTTGAATTCCTCGTGAAGTTGCAGCTGTTCGCACAGCGTTTCCAGGAATTCGCTGTCGTCATCGACGATCAGGATTTGCTTGCCGTTGGTCATGACGGTAATCGATCCCCCCTTTGAATTCGGGAATTTCCGGCGATTTTCCGTGCCCGCGCCATCCGGTCAATGACAAGGAACGGAAAATTCACCATATTGGGTCCACAATATTGTGCGCCTGAGTGCCCGGCAACCGCGGCGTAATTATGGCACGATCTCAAGTAACGACGGCCGCTTAAGACATGACTGAGCGAAATTCATCCCCCGCGCCTTCGCGCACCCTGGATCTGGACCGCCGCGACGCGCCTGCGACGCGGGAACCGCGCGCCCAGAAAGCGGTCGACCGGGCCGCCGGCGAGCTGCGCCGCGGACGCCCCGTGGTCACCGGCGACGGCGACGGACGCCGGCTGGTGCTGCTGGGCGCGGAACATGTGGATGCCCGCCGGCTCGCCGACATGAAGGCCCTGACCGGGGCCGAGCCGGAGCTGGCGGTCACCGCCCGGCGCGCCGCCGTGCTGGGCCTGCCGGCGCCGCCAAGCAATGTCGTCGTGCTGTCCCGCACGGGCGGCCTGGACCCGGACCTGGTGACGCGGCTGGCCGACCCCTTGTTCGACGGCGGCACGGGCGGCCCCCTGCCCGATCTCGCCCCCCGCGCGGCGGAACGTTTCGATGCCTGGTCGGCGGCGGTCACCCTGACCAAGATCGCGCGTCTGTTGCCGGCGGCCCTGACCGGGGTCATCTCGTTCGACGGCGACCTGGAAAACTGGGCCAAGCGCCACGACCTGATGTTCGTCGACGCCGGCGACGTGTTCCGCCAGCGCCTGGACGAGGCGCGCACCCTGACCGAGGTCGGGGCCGCGCGCATCCCCCTTGCCGTCGCCCAGGAACCGGGCGTCGAGGCCAAGGTCCACGCCTTCCGCCCCGCCGACGGGGCGCTGGAGCATCTGGCCATCGTCATCGGCGATCCCAAGCCGGGCGCCCCCGTGCTGACCCGGGTGCATTCCGAATGCTTCACCGGCGACCTGCTGGGCAGCCTGCGCTGCGATTGCGGCGACCAGCTGAAGGGCGCCATCGCCGAGATCGCCGCCGCCGGCAGCGGCATTCTGTTGTATCTGGCGCAAGAAGGCCGCGGCATCGGCCTGGTCAACAAACTGCGCGCTTACGAACTGCAGGACCGCGGCTTCGACACCATCGACGCCAACGAGCAACTCGGCTTCGACGCGGACGAGCGGGTGTACCTGCCGGCGGCGCAGATGCTGCGCCTGTTGGGTTTCGGCGCGGTGCGGCTGTTGACCAACAACCCGGAAAAGGTCGCTGCCCTGGAACGCGGCGGCATCACCGTCGCCGAGCGTGTCCCCCACGCTTTTCCGTCCAACGAACACAACGAAAGCTACCTGCGCACCAAAGCCAGCCGCGCCGGGCATTTGTTCTAAACGCCCCGCTGCGCCGGGCGCAGGTGCGCCTATGTTCACATGGGCCTGATCTCTCCCACGCCACCACCCGTCATTAACCATTGAATGCCAAGAATGCCGGAGTCCGCCGCCGCCCGGCAGCATTTGCCGCCCCGGGCATTTTGTACCCAGAGCAGACGAGTCAAAATCGTTTAAAATCAACAGCTTGATTCTGGCCCGAGTCTTGCGACGCCCGTTCCATAAAATTAACGCCCGAAAACAGGGCGCGAAGAGAACGGGAAAAAATCGATGACACTGCCCTCCGAAGGGATCAATCCCTGGCGCGTGGCCCCTGCCCCTGGCGGGACCGGCGCCCTTCCAGCCAAACACACCCCCGCCCAGTTGCCCGACCTTAAGCTCGGCAAGGGCGATGCCCTCGACGCGAGCGGGAAGACCGCCGACGGCGGCAAGGAATTCAAGGCTTTCGGCGACGACGGGCTCACCTTCTGGGACCTGGTCGACGTGGTCAATCCGCTGCAGCACATCCCCGTGGTCTCGACCCTGTACCGTGACCTGACCGACGACACCCTGGACCCGGCCCCGCGCGTCATGGGCGGCACCCTGTTCATGGGCCCGATCGGTTTGGTCGCCTCGGTCGCCAACGTGATGGTCGAGCACAACACGGGCAAGGACATGGGCGGCCATGTAATGGCCTATTTCCGCGATGACGCGCAGCCGCTGTCGACCACGACCGCCGCGGCACCTCCCGCGGCCGCGGGCACGGACGGCTCCGACCCGGTCACCCAATGGGCGGCCGAGCAAACAGCGTTCTACCAAAGCGGCGCGGATGCCGCCGACCCGGTCAGCCGTTGGGCCGCCAACCAACAGGCCTTCTACCAGGGACGGGACGGCAAGGGTGCTGCCACGACGGCAACGGCCTCTGCTGATCCGGTCGGCCAATGGGCCGCCGAACAGCATGCTTTCTATCGAAACACCGCAACGGCGGGCGACACCCAGATGGCCGCCACGACCCCGGATGCCGCCCCCGTGGCCGCCGGTGCGGACGGCGTCGACGTCACCGCCTGGGCCGCCCAGCAGACCGCTTATTACAAAGGCAGCGCAGCCCCCGCCCCGGCCACAGCCGGTACCGATGGACAGGATGTGAGTGCCTGGGCAGCCCAGCAGGTCGCCTATTATCAAGGCGGCGACGCCCAACCCGTGACCACGACCGATCCCGTCGCCGCCTGGGCCCAACGGCAGACCGCCTATTACCGTGCCGGTGCGGAAACGGGCCCCGCCCGACCGGCCGCGCCGCGGACACAAGCCGTGCAGACCGCGCAGGCAGCGCCCGGCGAGACCAATCGTGCAGGTATCGACGGCGACGTTTCGACCTGGGCCCGCGACCAGCTGGCCTGGGTCATGGGCGACCGCGCCAAGGAAGTCGCCGCCCTGCCCGGGGCCCAGCCGCGTGACCGCGCCGCCCCGCGCCATGAGGACAACCGGCGCGACGATCAGGACCCGTCCGGTGCCATCGCCGAGGGCGGTGGCTGGTTCCGCGACAACATGGTCGACGGCTGGACCCGCTATCAGGCCGCCCAGCGCCTGGCCGAGCCCGCCTTTCGCCCGGATCTGACCGTGGCGGCGGGCGATCGCTGATCGCCGCCGGCGCGGAATGATCCCGTGCCGCGAAAGAGCTAGACTGACGGCCATGGATATTCTGGTTGAACCGACGGATGACCGCACCCGCGGGCGTCTGACCTGGGGCCGCATCGATGTTCCCTGCGCGCTCGGCCGCGCGGGCATCGCCCTCGTCAAAAAAGAAGGTGACGGCGCCACGCCAATGGGCCGGTTCGCCCTGCGCCGCCTGTTCTATCGCGCCGACCGGCGGACCCGGCCGGAAACGGCCCTGCCAGCAACCCCCATCACCCCCAACCTGGGCTGGTGCGACGACCCCCTGAGCCCTGCCTACAACCGGCTGGTCCGCCTGCCCTGCCCGTGGCGCCACGAGGAGCTGGCCCGCGCGGACGGTGTCTATGATCTGGTCGTGGTTCTGGGCCATAACGACGCGCCACCGCAACCGGGCGCCGGCAGCGCCATCTTCCTGCATCTGGCGACACCGGCTTTCACCCCGACCGAAGGCTGTGTCGCCCTGGCCGAAACGGATCTGGTCGCCCTGTTGCGGGCCGCTTCACCCGGCGACGTGATGACCGTCAAGGGCTGAACCGCCATCCTCAGGCCGGTTTTGGACGGGTTCCGAAAATGGCCGAACCGACGCGCACGTGGGTCGCGCCGAACGCGACGGCGACCTCGTAATCGGCGCTCATTCCCATGCTCAACTGGGCGAGGCCGTTGCGCTTGGCGATGTCCGCCAGCAGTTGGAAATGCAGGGACGGCTCCTCGTCCACGGGCGGGATGCACATCAGGCCCGTAACCGGCAGGGCGAATTCGTCGCGGCATTGCGCGATAAAGGCGTCGGCGTCTTGCGGCAAGACACCGGCCTTCTGGTCCTCAGCCCCCGTGTTGACCTGGATGAAGCAGTCGGGACGGCGGCCCGTTTCCGCCATTACGTTGGCGAGTGCGCGGGCCAGCTTGGGCCGGTCGACGGTTTCGATGACGTCGAAGACCTCGACCGCCTTGCGCACCTTGTTGGACTGCAGCGGGCCGATCAGATGCAGGCGGAGGTCGGGAAAACGGGCACGCAGGTCTGGCCATTTTTCCTCGGCCTCCTGCACCCGGTTTTCCCCGAAAGCGCGCTGGCCGGCGTTCAACGCGGGCAGCATATGGTCGGCGGGAAACGTCTTGCCGACGGCGACCAGGGTAACGGCGGCGGGGTCACGGCCGGCGGCCCGGGCAGCCTCGGCAACCTTGGCCTGGACCTCGGCAAGGTTTGCGGCAATATCGGGGTCCGCGCTATGAGGGGCGGTGTCGGATGGAATCATCGGTGGATCGGGGCCAGGAATGAGGAAACGAGGGGCCGCAACCCTAACATGGGGCGGGCGCGGGAAAAAGCCGCGCCGACGCGGCCTGCCGCTGTTTGCCTTCATGACCGATGCCGAGCGCACGCCCGATCCGGCCAAGGCGTTTCGCCTGCTGGCCCCCGGCACGGTGGTGATCTTTCGCCATTACGAAGCCTCGGACCGCGCCGCGCGGGGCCGTCGCCTGGCAATCCTCGCCCGCCGGCTGGGCCTGATCTTCGTCGTCGCCGGCGACCGGCGGCTGGCCCATCGCCTGCGCGCCGACGGCCTGCACCTGCCGGACGGCATGGTGCGGCGACGCGGCCGGTTCGCGCCACAGGGCGATCCTTGGCCCGTCTCCGCCGCCGCCCATGACGGACCTGGCCTCAGGCGGGCCGTGCGGGCCGGCGTCGACCTGATCCTGCTGTCGCCCGTGTTCCCCACGGCCAGCCATCCCGGACAACCGGCCCTCGGTCCGCGCAGGCTGGCGGCGCTATGCCGAGGGTCTGCCGTGCCGATTCTGGCGCTCGGCGGGGTCACGCCGACGACACTACGCCGGGTGCTCGCCGCAGGGGCCGCAGGGGTTGCAGGGATCAGCGCCCTGCCCCATCTTTGCCGCGATCCCTTCGGTCTTCGGGCCGCACACCCGCGCAAGGCGCGGTCACGGTGCTTGGCGCTTGGCCGCGATATGGTTTAAGAAGGGTCGTCATTCACCGGCGGCGGCGGAGAAAAAAGAAAGTGGCAGCAATGTTCCCTGATACCGGCAAACGGATTTTGGCGCTGATCGGCGCGGTTACCCTGATCGCGGGCACGGCGGCATGCTCTGATTTTTCGCCTGCCGATATCCAAGCGACGACGCATGACCAGACCGATGACGGATCCAAGCGCGACACCATCTGGGGGGCCGGCGGAGTCAGCCTATGGGGCGACGGCGACGGTGGCGATAGCGGCGGCGGCGCGCTGGGCGTCAACAGCTTCCTGTGGCGCGCGACCCTGGACACCATCGCCTTCATGCCTGTGTCCACGGCGGACCCGTTCGGTGGCGTGATCCTGACCGACTGGCATTCGACCGAGGAAGCCCCCAACGAACGCTTCAAATTGAACGTCTACATCCTGGGCCGCACGCTGCGCGCCGACGGAATCCGGGTCGCCGTGTTCAGCCAGACCAAGGACCAGGGCGGCCAGTGGCGCGACGCGGCGGTGCCGGAACAGACCGGCACCAAGATCGAGGACGCGATCCTGACCCGCGCCCGCCAGCTCCGCCGGCAAACCATCAGCACAAAGTAGGCGGCGCGGCGCAACAGACCCGGAGCCTCATAGACCTCTTACCTCTTCGCCCCGCCGGGCCCCGCCCCGGCCTCGGCAGTCCACCCACCCCCGCCCGGGTGCTTCGCCCGGCGACATCTTTCCGCCCAAACCTTCTGGGGACTTGAATGGCGCGCTACAACGTCAAGGAAAACGAACAGAAATGGCAGGCCGCCTGGGACGACAAGGGTTGTTTCCAGGTCCGTGAGGACACCGGCCGACCGAAATATTATGTGCTTGAGATGTTTCCCTATCCGTCGGGGCGCATCCACATGGGCCACGTCCGCAATTACACTCTGGGCGATGTCGTCGCGCGCTACAAGAAAGCCCGCGGGTTCAACGTTTTGCACCCCATGGGCTGGGACGCCTTCGGCCTGCCGG
>DNMS01000022.1:0-167 GCA_003488105.1 Rhodospirillaceae bacterium | reverse complement strand
AACATCGCGACCATGCGCCGCCAGTTGAAAACCATGGGCCTGTCCTATGACTGGGACCGGGAACTGGCGACCTGTGAGCCCGGCTACTACCGTCACGAACAGAAAATGTTTCTCGATTTTCTGGCGAACGGCCTGGTCTACCGCAAGGAATCCTGGGTCAACTGGGA
>DNMS01000328.1:967-4692 GCA_003488105.1 Rhodospirillaceae bacterium | reverse complement strand
CTTGCTGGTACAGGCGGCCGGAGGTGCCCAGCACCTTTTTATCGACCACGTCTTCCAGCGATACGGACGACAGGTACAGATAAATCTGGTTGCCCAGTTCCTCCCACAAATCGTGGGTCAGGCAGCGCGCCCGGTCGGCCTGACAGCCCGTGGGCTGGCCCGGGGTACAGCGCGTGGTCTTGATGGGTTCGTCCACGGCCATGATGATGTCGGCGACACGAGTGTCGGCGGCACCGTAGGCCAGCAGATAGCCCCCACCCGGGCCGCGCACGCTCTTGACCAGACCGGCCTTGCGCAGCTTGCCGAACAGTTGTTCCAGGTAGGACAGGGAAATGTCCTGCCGGTCGGCCACATCGGCCAGTGCCACGGGCTTCGCCGATGCATTGGCGGCGAGATCGACCATGGCCATCACGGCGTATCGGCCTTTTGTACTAAGTTTCACGTTCCGTCTCCTTCAAAGATCGCACCATGCACGGCATCGCCGCGCGCGGCATCGATCACGTTTCCCGCTACTTGTCCCCGGCGGCGGCCTTGGGGCGCATGCCCCGGGTTGGTTCGCTGTCTTCTTTGTCGCCTTCCGCGGCTTTTTCGTGGTCTTCCAGTTCGGCGACCCGGTTCATCAACACGTTGAGTTGCGAGCGCAGATTTTCAATGGTCTGCATGACCGGGTCCTGACCATCAGTCGGCGTGCCGTAAGCCTGGAACGCCTTGGCCCGCTCCTTGTCCTTGGGCAGAACCACCTGGGCCGGGTTGCCGACGGCGGTGACGCCCGGCGGCACGTCCTTGGTGACCACCGCGTTGGCGCCGACCCGCGATTGCCGGCCGACGGTGATCGGCCCCAGGATCGCCGCCCCGCAGCCGATGATGACCCCGTCGGCGACCGTCGGGTGACGCTTTTGGCCGCGCTGGCTGTCCGCATCCACGGAGGGAGCCACGCCACCCAAGGTAACCTGGTGATAGATCGTCACGTCGTCGCCGACGACGGCGGTTTCGCCGATCACCACGCCGCCGCCATGGTCGATGACCAGACGCCGGCCGATCTGGGCCCCCGGATGGATTTCAATCAAGGTGACCCAGCGCGCGAAATTGGAAATCAGCCGCGCGACGAAGAACAATTTATGGCCCCACAGCCAGTGCGCGAGGCGGTGCCAGACGACCGCATGGAAGCCCGGATAGGTGAAGATGATGGCCAGCAGCCCCTTGGCCGCCGGGTCGCGTTCCTGAAAGGCGCGGATATCATCCTGAATATTCTTGAAAATCATGGGCTTCACACTATGTTATCGGGGCTTTCCGCAAGGCGCGCTCACGCGCCCCTGGGCGGCCCAGGCGTCGGTACCCGGAATATAAGATGCCCGACTAATCCTATCAAGTATTTCCAGGCAATCGGCGGCTTAATTAAGGCTGCACGCATATTAAGCCAGACCCTGACGCTCGGATATTAACCGGAAGAACCCTTTCAAGGACGTTTATCACCCATGCCAGAAGTCATTTTCAACGGGCCCGAAGGCCGCATCGAAGGCCGTTATCACCACGCCAATGACCCGAATGCGCCGGTTGCCCTGCTGCTCCACCCCCATCCGGAATACGGCGGGACCATGAACAACCGGGTCGTCTATGCCATGTATCAGGCCTTTGTGAAGCGCGGATTCTCGACCCTGCGCTTCAATTTCCGCGGAGTCGGACGGTCCCAGGGCAAATTCGACAACGGTCAGGGCGAATTGAGCGACGCCGCGACGGCGCTTGACTGGATGCAGGGGCATAATCCCAATGCCTCGACCTGCTGGATCGCCGGATTCTCCTTCGGTGCCTGGATCTCGATGCAGTTGATGATGCGCCGGCCGGAAATTTCCGGCTTCATTTCGGCCTCGCCGCCGGCGTCGATCTACGATTTCTCGTTCCTCGCCCCCTGCCCGGCCTCGGGTCTGCTGATTCACGGCAAGTCTGACGAAGTCGTGCCCGTGGGCTCGGTCGACAAGTTGGTGGAAAAGCTGTCGTCACAGAAGAACATCGAGATCGACTACCGCACCATCGACAAGTGCGACCACTACTTCTCGGAGCATCTGGACAACATGCTGAAGCATGTCGAGGACTATCTGGACAAGCGTCTGGTGGAGAAAGCGGCCTAGCCTCTAGGCCGCCCGCCCCTCTATCCCTGAGCAGGATACAGGCGACCGCCCGACAGCGGCTCGCCGACCCCCGTGGTGCCCGGATAGGTCAGCGCCAAGCCCTTGAGCGCGCGCACGGCAAGGAAGGCGAAGGCCTCCGCCTCCATCGCGTCGCCGCGCCACCCCGCGCCCTCAACCGGCTGAACCTCGGCCCCCAGTGCCCGGCGCAGGCCCTGCATGAGGGCCGCGTTATGCCGCCCGCCGCCGGTGACCAGCCAACGTTTGGCGGGTTGCGGGAAGAATTGCGCGGCACGGGCCACGGCGGCGACCGTGAAGGCGGCCAGCGTCGCCGCCCCGGCATCCGTCGAAAGCCCCTGAACGGGGGCCAGGTCGAACGCGTTGCGATCCAGGGACTTGGGCGGCAGCATTTCGAAATAGTCGTGGGTCATCAAACGTTTAAGAACGCTCTGATCGACCGTTCCCTGGGCCGACACGGCGCCATCCCGGTCCATGGGCTCCCCGGTCTTTTCCTGCATCCAGTCATCCAACAGCGCGTTGCCCGGCCCCGTGTCGAAAGCCAGAAGTGTGCCGCCGTTGCCGATCTCGTCAGGGCCGATCCAGGTCACGTTACCGACCCCACCCAGGTTGAGAACGGCAAGCGGCCGTTCCAGGCCCCGCGCCAGCGCGCGATGATAGACAGGAGCCAGCGGCGCCCCCTCACCCCCCGACGCGACGTCGTTCAACCGCAGGTCGCCGGCCACGTCGATCCCTGTTTCCCGTGCCAGCCGCCCCGCATCGCCGATCTGCCGCGTCACGCCTAATTCGGGGCGGTGCAGCACCGTATGGCCATGGAAGCCGATGACGCGGATGTCGCCGGGCGATTTTCCGGCCGCCGCCAAAAGTGCCCGGACCGCATCGCGGTGACGATCCGTCAGGCGGCCGATCAGGTCGTTTTCCGGCACCCGGATCAGGGGATCATGCCCAAGGGCGGCGCGCAGGTCGCGGCGGAAATCGGCGTCATAGGGATGGGTCAGGGCCGGGCCGCGCCAGACGACGGCCTCGCCGTCCGTTTCGATCAGCGCCGCATCGATGCCGTCCATGGACGTGCCGCTCATCAGACCGACGGCAAGGCAGGTGTCTTCAGGCATGGGTTCCCCCCGGAAAAGATGCGCCGGATTGTGTCGGCCTGTTCCCGCCCGGGCAAGGCCAGAATGCGCCGCCGCGACGACGGGAATATTGCCCAACCCGCGCGGGCGCGGTAAAAGCCGCCATGACCAAGCTGAAATCCCAATTTCTGAACGACGCCCAGGCGCGCGGTTTCATCCATCAGTGCACGGACATGGACGCCCTGGACGCCCTGGCGGCCACGAAAACGATCACCGCCTACATCGGATTCGACTGCACGGCGCCGTCTCTGCACGCCGGTCACATGATGTCGATCATGACCCTGCGCCTGCTTCAAAAGTCCGGGCATAAACCCATCGTCCTGATGGGCGGCGGCACGACCAAGGTCGGCGATCCGTCCGGCAAGGACGAAATGCGCAAAGCCCTGACCGACGACGACATCGCCGCCAACATGGCCGGCATCAAACAGGTGTTCGCCAAGTTCCTGACCTTCGG
>DNMS01000328.1:0-747 GCA_003488105.1 Rhodospirillaceae bacterium | reverse complement strand
CGGGAACAGCCGCTGACCTTCCTGGAATTCAACTACATGATCCTCCAGGCCTATGATTTCCTGGAACTGTCGCGCCGCCACGACTGCACCCTGCAGATGGGCGGATCGGACCAGTGGGGCAATATCATCAACGGGGTCGAACTGGCGCGCCGGGTCGATAACCGGGGCCTGTTCGGCCTGACCACGCCGCTGCTGACCACGTCGTCGGGCGCCAAGATGGGTAAGACCGCCGCCGGGGCCGTATGGCTGAACGAGGACATGCTGAGCGCCTACGACTATTGGCAATACTGGCGCAACACGGAAGACGCCGACGTCGGCAAGTTCCTGCGCCTGTTCACCGATATGCCGCTGGACGAGATCGCGCGCCTGGAAGCCCTTGAGGGGGCGGAGTTGAACGACGCCAAGAAGATCCTGGCGACCGAGATCACGCGCCTTTGCCACGGCAGCGATGCCGCCGAAAGTGCGGCCGAAACGGCACGCAAGACCTTTGAACAGGGAGCGCTCGGCGATGATCTTCCGACCATCGACGTGCCGACCGACCGCCTTGACGCCGGCGTGCCCCTGTTCGAATTGCTCCGCGAGGCCGGCCTGGCCACATCGAACGGCGAGGCCAGACGCCTGATCAAGGGCGGCGGGGCGCGCCTCAACGACGAAAAGATCACTTCCGAAACGGCGACCGCCGGGCCCAATGACCTCAAGGACGGGGTCCTCAAGCTCAGCGCCGGCAAGAAACGCCACGCCCTGGTG
>DNMS01000071.1:10680-13936 GCA_003488105.1 Rhodospirillaceae bacterium | reverse complement strand
GGCCGATTTCACAAAGGCGACGGAAACCAATCCGGGCGATGCCGCAGCCTGGGCCGGGCGGGCGGAAGCGGAGAAAATCCTGCGCCACTACGGCGATGCAGCCCAACATTTCACCCGTGCCCTTGATATCGACGGCAGCTTCGCCGCGGCCTACCTGGGCCGCGCCAACGTGCATGCGGCCCGCACCGATGCCGAAGCCGCCCAACGGGACCGCACGGCGGCATTACGCATTGACCCAGACCTTGCGTCGGACGTAGACAAGCCCGGCGGCTGGCGGCTGAACAACCGGCTGACCCTGGCCGACCTGCCCTTTTCTTCGTAACCCGCGACGCCTCACCCTTCGCCGACTGACCGGAACATGGACGCAGAACAGCAATTCCAGGCCGCCGCCCAGATGTATCAATCGGGTGATTTCCCCGGCGCCGAGGCGGGGCTGACGGCGCTGGCGCTCGCCTTGCCGAATAATCCCAATATCCTGCATCTCCTATCCCTGACGCAGCTTCGCCAGGACAAGGCGGATGCGGCGGCGGACAATCTGAAAAAATTGACCGATCTGGTCCCCGGCTCGGCCGAGGCGCATGACCTGCTCGGCTGTGCCCTGCGTCAAACGGGCCGGATCAATGCCGCGATCAGGCATTTCCGCAAGGCGTTGGACATCTCCCCGGATGCCGCGAACATCCATTACAACTTGGGCAACGCCTACCGCGACGACCGCCAAGCCCCCCTCGCGGCAGAGCATTTCAAGCGGGCCGTCGAGCTGGACCCGAATAACCTCAATGCCTTGTTCAATCTGGGCCAATGTCACTACAACCTGTCCCAATTGTCACAAGCGGCGGAGATTATGCAACGCGTCGTCGACCGCGCGCCCAACGACCTTGAGGCTCGGGTCCTCCTGGCCCGCGCCCACTACTTCAGCAAACGCTATCCACAAACCCGCAAGGTCCTTGAAGGCGCCTTGACGCTGACTCAGGACAATCCCGAGGTGTTGGGATTCTATGCCGACCTCACGGCGGAGATGGGGGATTTTCAGACCGCGGCCGACTACTACGACCGGCTGCTGTCGAAACAGCCTGGGGATCCTGACGTGCTGCGCCTGAAGGCGGCGGTACTACATGCCATGGGCAATGACGACGAAGCCCTGGACCATTACCGCATGGCGATCCAGGCCGCCCCCGACGACCCAGAAAACCGGGCAGCCGTCGGCATCCTTCTGGGACGGATGAACCGGCCGGACGACGCCTGGGCCGAAATCACACCGGCGCTGAATCAGCATCCCGGAAACCCGGCGCTCAACCTGGTCGCGGCGCGCCTGGAACGGCGAGCGGGCGACGCGGACAAGGCATTGGCCCGCCTGAAGGCCCTCAACCCTGCGGCGCTGAAAACATCGCCCCTGTTGGGCGATATCCACTTCGAATTGGGTTTCCTATACGAACACCGGGACCGCCCCGGCGATGCGATTGAAAATTTCACCAAGGGAAACGCCTTCCTTGCCCAGGACACGCAGGCCGTGGCCATGTTCCGCGCCCGGTCGAAAGAATACCTAAGCCGCCTGAAACAGGCCCATGACGGTCCGGCGGCCCTGCCTGCTGGTCATTCCGCCTCCGGGACCGAAAAGTCGCCCGTGTTCCTGGTCGGATTCCCCCAGTCCGGCGAGGCGCTGCTGGGCCAGATCATGAAGGCCCATCCAGGCCTCCAGGTGCTGGAGGGACAGCCCCCCCTATCCGTGGTCCGCAACCACCTTCTCGCGCGCGGAGACGATTTTCCGGTCAACCTGTTCGATATTTCCGACACGGATATTGCGGCATTGCGGAAAATCTATTTCCAGGCCATCGACCGCGCCGTTACGCGCGCTCCGGACGCATTGCTGATCGACACGCAGCCGCTCAGCATCCTGGACGCGGGGCTACTCCACCGCCTGTTTCCCGACGCCAGATTCATCATGGCCCAACGCCATCCCTGCGATGTCTGCCTGGACTGCTTCACGCATCCCTTCGCAATGAACGACGGCACGGTCCATTTCACGCGCCTGGACGACACCGTCGGCTTCTACGAACAAGTCATGGCCTTGTGGCAGACGCAGCGCGATGTCCTGGCCCTGAACGTCCATGAAATCCGCCATGAAGACCTTGTTGCCGGGCATGAACAGCCCGCGCGGAAATTTTTGGAATTCCTGGGCGTTCCCTGGGACAACGGGGTTTTGGCGCCGCTTGCCGCTGAAGATGGAGCTTCAATGCCCGCCGGCCGCTGGCGCACCTTCGAAATCCACATGGCGCCCTATCTGCCGCGCCTGCGGCCGTTCATCAAGGGGTTCGGCTACGCCGACGGCGGGGCCTGAGCCGCGGGGCCTCGAAATCCTGGTATTCCCCCAGGCCTGTCCCCATTTTAAGATAAGCTCACCGCGTCATCGACCCCTTCCCATCGGCACCGGCGCCGGCAATCGGATGGGGCAGGCCGAAGACCAAACCAAGACTTGGGGATCAGACGAACAATGCGAAAGTACCTGACCATCGACCTTGCCACCCGGAACGTCAAAAGCGAGACGCTGTCCGGTGAAGCCCTCGCCCGCGCCGGACGCTATTTGATCGCCAAGACCCTGGTCGACCGTGGTTTGGCAAACATCGACCCTCTCGGGCCGGAAAACCCCCTGATCTTTTCTGCCGGTCCCTTTGCCGGAACCAACTTCTCCAACGCGAACCGGATCAGCGTCGGCTGCAAAAGCCCGCTCACCGGCGGGGTCAAGGAATCCAATGGTGGCGGCACCATGGCCTTCGCCATGGGCCAGATCGGCATCGCCGGAATCACCCTGGAAAACCAGTCCGACGACTGGATCGTCATCCGCATCCCCCTGGAAGGCGACATCACGTTCGAGGATGCGAGCCCCTATCTGGGAAAGGGCGTGTTCGAAACCGCCGACATGCTGTTTGAAAAATACGGCGACAAGGTCAGCTTGGGCATCTGCAGCCCGGTCGGCGAATACGGCGGCCTGATTTCCGGCATCGTGTTCACCGACCCCGAAGGCCGCCCGACGCGCATTTCCGCGCGCGGCGGGGTGGGGGCCGTCATGGGCTCGAAAAAGGTCAAGGCCATCGTCTGCGACAAGCACAAGATGCCCGACTTCCACGAGCGCAAGAAGCTGATGCAGTCGATCAAGACCTATGGCGGCATGATCAAGGACGACCCGGCGACCCAAAACCTGGGTGCCCGCGGCACGGCGCTGGTCGCCGACGTCATCAATCATCTGGGCGGGCTGCCGGTA
>DNMS01000071.1:446-10533 GCA_003488105.1 Rhodospirillaceae bacterium | reverse complement strand
TGGGCGGGCTGCCGGTACGCAATTTTTCGTCCGGGCAACTGGTCGACACGGCCAAGGAACGCCTGAAGATGGGCGGCGACTACATCCGCGAACAGAACCTGGAACGCGGCGGCGAAACCACCCATGCCTGCATGCCCGGCTGCATGATCAAATGCTCCAACGTCTATGCAAACGAAGATGGCAACGAACTGGTGGCGCCGCTTGAGTACGAGACCATCGGCCTGCTCGGCACCAACTGCGGGCTGACCCATCCGGACCAGGTTGCCCGCCTCAACGCGGTCGCCAACGATCTTGCCATCGACACCATCGAGACGGGGGCGCTTCTGGGCGCTTTGATGGACGCGGGGCACGGCGAATATGGCGACGAAAACTTCATGCTGGAAGCGCTCGCCGACATCCGCGAAGGCAACGAACGGGGCCGAATTCTGGCCCAAGGCACAGCCCGGGTCGGCGAACATTACGGCATCAAGCGCCTGCCGGTGATCAAGAAGCAGGCGCTCAGCGCCTATGACCCCCGCGTCATCGAGGTCACGGGCATTTCCATGATGCTGACGGCCCAGGGTGCCGACCACACGACCGGCAATCTGCCGACCTTCGAATGCGCCGGCAAGTCGACGGAGGAACTGGCCCTGGAAAGCCTGAAGATTCAGGCCAAATGCGCCGCCGTGGATTCCCTCGGCATCTGCGTGTTCGGGCGGTCCGTGACCAACGTCAATCCGGACCTGATCGTCACCGCCCTCAACGACGCCGTGGGCACGACCTTCGAGACCGAATTCTTCGACCGCCTGGGCAAGGAAACCCTGGTTCTTGAAGAAACCTTCAACAAGGCCGCCGGATTTACCAGCGCGGACGACGAACTGCCCGACTTCTTCTATCAGGAGCCCCTGGCCCCGACCATGAAGATGGCACGCCATCATTTCGACGAAGTGAACCGCATCCGCGACCGCTGGCTTGCCGAATAAAGGCAGGGACCGGAACATGAGCTGGCAGCCCACCGACGACCCGCAGTGCAAGAATGTGTCGGATGGCGGCACGATCGCCCTGGTCGTCACACCCAAGGAACACGACATCGGCGGGCTGATCGTGCGTCGGTCGCTGCCGTCGTCCCAGCGGCGCAGTGTCGGCCCCTTCGTATTCCTGGACCAGATGGGCCCGGCGGTGTTCAAGCCGGGACAGGGCATCGACGTACGCCCGCACCCACACATCGGGCTCGCCACCATCACCTATCTGTACGACGGCGTGATCGGCCACAAGGACAGCCTGGGTTTCGACCAGGCGATCCGCCCGGGCGAGATCAACTGGATGACCGCCGGGCGCGGCATCGTCCATTCAGAACGCACCCCGGGCGAGGTACGGGCGGCGGGCGGCCCGCTGTTCGGCCTGCAGGCTTGGGTGGCGCTGCCCATCGACTTCGAGGAAACGGCCCCGTCCTTCGTTCACTATCCGGCGGACGCCCTGCCCCGCTGGCAGGACAATGGGGCAGAGGTTGCCCTGATCGCCGGCACCATGGCCGGACGAACCTCGCCGGTGGAATTCTTCTCACCCATCTTTTATGCCGACGTGCGACTTGCGGCGGGGGCGGCCTTCACGCTGCCGCCCGATCATGCGGAGCGCGCGGCGCACATTGCCGAAGGCGAGGTAACCATCGCCGGTGACACCTTCCATGCCGGGCAGACGGTGATCTTCCACGAGGGTCCGAATGTGGACATCAACGCCCAAACGGCGGCCAAGATCATGGTCCTGGGTGGCGCCCCCCTGGACACGGTGCCCGGCGCGCGGCCGAATCAGCCCCGTTTCATGTTCTGGAATTTCGTGTCCCATTCATCGGACCGCATTGAGCAGGCCAAGGATGATTGGAAGAACGGCCGGTTCGCGAAGGTGCCCGGCGAGACGGAGTTCATCCCCCTGCCCGAATAGCGCCGCCATAAGGTGAAAGACCTAATCCTTCCCAATACGCCGCACGACCAATACGCCGCACGACCAATACTCCGCACGACCAATACTCCGCACGAAATGTCCGGTAACCCGCGCGGCCGCGTATCGGTCATCCGTCATCGCGCCCCATTGACGCCGCCCGCGCCATCGAATCGGTCACCCGGTCCAGGGCATCATCCAAGGAATTTAGATTCCCCTGAAGGCTCTGCATCTGCTCTCGCTGCTCGGCGATGGCTTCGGCCAGGTCGCGGCCTGCATCTTTAAGACGCTGATATGCTTTGATTTTTTCGGGAGAATGTGGGCCACGCACGATGAAACTGGTATTCATTATATAACCTTCGCTCTATTGCCCGCCCCCAAGCGCAGCCGTACAAACGGCATAGGTCAATGACCCTTCCCTATATTGGGTAAGCGCTATGTCGCGGGATGTGATCCCAGTCACTGGAATAAGAATAATTTGCAAATAACGCCGAAATCACCGGTGCCGCGAACATCGCGGAGGCGGCAAACGGCACACCACCCGCGTCTCTAGACGCGCTTGCGTTCGCCCAGAATGTTGAGGAAATTTCCAGCAAAGATCACGGCGGCGCCACCCAGGACCCAGGGGTCCAGGGGCTCCCCGTAGAACAGCAGCCCAGCCAGGGCGATCAGCGGCAGGCGCAGGAATTCCATGGGCACGACGACGATGGCGTCGGCTTCGGCGAAGGCGCGTGCAAGGCAGTAATGGGCGCTGAGCCCGGTGACACTGACCGCCATGATCCAGGGCCACATGGCGGCTGATGGATTGACCCAATCGAACAGGGACGGGATCAGGCCAAGCGGCAACTGCACCAGACACATATAAAATACGATGGCCAACGCCGTATCCGTGCGCGTCAGTTTCTTGGTCAGGGTATAGGCGAAGGCGTAACCCACGGCCGCCATCAGCACGGCCAGGGCGGCCGGGCTGATCGTCACTAAACCGGGGCGCACGACGATCAGAATACCGGCGAAGCCGATAGCCACGACCAGGGCCCGCCGGGGCGTGATCTGTTCCTTCAGCAGGAGCGGAGCCAGCAGCGTCGCCCAGACCGGCATGGTGAACTCAAGCGCGAACACCTGAGCCAGCGGCAATAATGAAATGCCGTAGAACCAGCCGAACTGTCCGATGTAATGAGCGATGTTGCGCAGAACCTGCAGGCCTGGCTGAAGGGTCGCCAGATGGTGCCGGCCCACCCGCCAGATCACGGCCAGAATGATCACAAGGCCGATGGCGCTGCGGAAGAACAGGATCTGCAGGGTCGACAGTTCCGCCGACAACTCGCGCCCGGCGATGGCCATGAGCGCCAGGGACGTCAATGTCCCCAGCATCCAAAGTGCTGCCCTCAGGATCGGCGGCATGGCGGGCTGCCTCCTCTGGCCAGACCTAGAAGTGCAGCGTCAGATCGCGCGGATTGGCCATGCAGGCAGCGACATCGAGGGCCTGTTCCTTGGACAGCTTCGGCTGCTGACGAAGGCCGATGTTCATGCGGATGGCCTGTTCATACTCGGCAAGCCCCGCGCTGAGTTCCGCCGCCGCCTTCTTGCGCCAGGCCATGTCCGCTTCGTACGTCGCCTGGGCATCGGCCAGGGCCTTCAGCGATTTTTCCACGTCTGGCTTGTCGCCGCGCATCGCGCGGCGGGCGTCGGCCAAAGGTTTCTGGATTTCGCGGGTACCAGGCACCTCGCGCATGATCTTTTCGACAGCATTGACCGCGTCCATGGCCTTTTCAGCGTCGGCGGCGCTGCTGACGGCGGCCGGCAGCTCCGCCAAGTCCTTGCCAAGCGCCGCCAAGGCATCCGCCCCGGCGATCACTTTGGCGACCTCCTGGACCGGCTCATAGGCGCCGTCCACGTTGCGCTCATACAGCCGAATGGCCAGCGTCTCCGCCTTCTGCAACTTTGCGAAAGCCGCGTGGTCCGCCCGCCAGTTGTCCGGAACCTTGGCTTCGTAGATCTTGATCTCAGCCCGCAGCTCCTCGATCTTTGCTTCCAGCTTGTTCTTTCGCGCTTCGGCCTGTTCGTTTCGGGGCAGTTGGCGGATGGTCGTCTGGAGGTACTTGATCTCTTCCTTCAAGCGGCGTGCCTGACGCTGGGTTTCACGCACCTCAACATGCAGTGGCAGGTATCCCGGCGTGGCCTCGTCGATGATCTTTTGTGTCGCACGGATTTTGGCGACCAGATCGAACGTCTTTTCCGCCTTGTCGAAGCTGCCCTTCAGGTCGCCGCGAAGCTCACCGGGAAGCGCCGACAGGTCCAGTGTCCTGGCCTTGGCGATGGCGGCGCGCAGAACATCACCCTTGGCGTCATAGACCTTGAACAAATGGTCCTGCACGCAGGACGACAGCGCCGGGTTGCGCGGCGGCGGCGCCGTTTCCGACGTCAGGCTCACGCGCTGCGGCAGATAATTCACCAGCTGCGGCGTCAGGCCGACGACGACAAGCGCGACCAGTTGCAGACAGATGAACGGCACCACGCCCTTATACATCTGAACGGTCGATACATTGGGCGGTGCGACGCCGCGTAGGTAGAACAGGGCAAAGCCGAAGGGCGGCGTCAGGAACGAGGTCTGGATGTTCAGGCCGATCATCACCCCCAGCCACACGGCGGTAATGTTCGCCGACGGGTCCATCAACAGGATCGGCGCCACGATGGGCACCACCACGACGGCGATTTCGATGAAGTCCAGAAAGAACCCCATGATGAAGATGACCAACATGACGATGGTGAACTGAGCCCAGAACCCGCCGGGCAGGCCGGTCAGAAATTCGCGCACCAATTCCTCCCCGCCGAACGCGCGGAACGCGGCCGTCAGCATGGCGGCGCCGATCAGGATGATGAACACCAGGGCCGTGGTCTTGGCCGTTTCGACCATCACGCCTTGCAGCGTGTCTTCGATTTTCAACGCCCGCCAGCCACTCCAGCCGATGGAAAAGATCAGCGTCGCCGTGAAGATCAGGCCGAGCACCAGGCCGACCCTGTCGAAGTCGGTGTCGATGGCCTTGACGTTGATGTGGAAGGTCGTCGAGATGAAGGCCAGGGCGATCACCGACACCAAGGCGATGATCGCCGGGTAATAGGCATTACGATGGCCGTCGCGCAGGCGGTAGCCACCCATGATCAAAGCCCCCGCCGCACCGATGGCGCCGGCCTGGTTGACCGTCGCGACGCCGGTGATGATGGAGCCCAGAACCAGGAAGATCAGGGTCAACGGCGGTACCAGGGTAATGAACACCTTGACCATGAACGCGCGGTCGAGAGCACCCTCGCGATGCACGGCGGGCGCCATTTTAGGCTTGAAAAAGGCCAAAATCAGGACGTAGGCCATGTACAGACCAACCAGAACCAACCCCGGCACGAAGGCGCCGAGGAACATTTCACCGGCGCTGGTCGAGGTCACGTCGAAGCCCGACGGCATCAACAGATTGCCCGTCGATTCCTTGAACAGTTCCTTGCGCGTGGTCGATGCCTGATCGACGGCGCTGGCAAGCTGGTCCGCCAGAATGATCAGCACGATCGACGGCGGGATGATCTGGCCCAGGGTGCCCGACGCGGCGATGGTGCCGGTCGACAGCGAATTGGCGTATTTGTTGCGCATCATCGCGGGCAGGGAAATCAGGCCCATGGCGACGACGGTGGCGCCGACGATGCCGGTCGTCGCGGCTAGAAGGGCGCCAACGAAAATCACCGAAATCCCCAACCCGCCCGGTACCGGGCCGAACAACTGCGCCATGGTGACCAGCAGGTCTTCGGCCAGTTTCGAGCGCTGCAGCATGATGCCCATGAAGATGAACAGCGGAATGGCGATCAGGGTGTCCCGTTCGGCCTCCCAATAGACGCCGCGGAAGTTGGTGACGCCGGCGCTGAGCCACTGCCACGCCCCGCCCTGGGCGAAATAGGCATCCACGTTTCCGGCGAACAGCCAACCGCAAAGGGCCGCCAAGGTAATCGTGATGATGGCCGAACCCGGCAGCGCGAAGGCGACCGGAAAGCCCACACCCAGCGCATAGGCCATGGTGATCATGAGAATGACGAGGAAGACGAGTTCCATTGAGTAGCGGCCCCTGTCGCTTACTGGATCGTGTGGCTTGTATGGTCGCGGCCGCCGGGCTCATCCCGCACGTCCGCAACGGCGTCCATCATGTAGCTGACGAACTGAATCATCATGGAAATGGCGAACACAGCCAAGAAGCCCGCCATCATGTACTTCACGTACATGGAGAACCCGGTCTGGGTCGTTTCCCAGGTCAGTACCGGCGAATTAATCACCGCGTTCTTGCCGCCCATGCCGACGATCAGAATGACCCAACAGAGCGTGATCCCCAGAAACACCGAGCCGAGGGCATTGACCATCCCTTTACGCCGGGAATTGAAGGCGGCGTAGAATACGTCGACCCGCACATGGCCTTCCTCGATCAGCGTATAGGCGCTGGCGAACAGGAACAGGGCCGCGTACCAGAACCGCACGAGGTCGCCCATGAACACCTGTTCGTAGGAAAAGATGAAGCGGGTGATAACGATCAGCAGTTCGGCGATGACGATCAGCAACGCCAGCCAGGTAAAGCCCAGCGTACGCGTGAAAAACGCCGTGACCATGGCGGCCGCTGTCAGCGGCAAATGCACATAGGGGCCTCGGAATTGCGACTTGCCGAGTTCGAGCGCAAGCGCGTCGCCGAACACGGCGGGCAACATACCTTCGACCCGCATGAACGACAGGGTCGCATCAACCACGCCGATGTACAGCACGGCGAAATAGGCCATGCGGATCAACAGCGCGTTGAAGTCGGAAATGCGCTGGCTGTCCTGGCGCAAGGTGCGCGAACAGCTTTTCACCGTATAGACCGCTGCGGCGGCGATGCCGGCGACATAGGCCAGCAGCTGCACCCAGGAAAGCGGCGACGATTGGGTCGCGGCGCCGTGCAGACCAAGCTGCAGCGCAGCCCCCTCGCCCGGCCAGCCGTGCCAGAAGGTAAGATAGTTATTGATCAAGAAAACAAGCAGTGCCGACAGTATCGCCCAGCCGAAAAACCGGACGGCAATGGTCGTGCGCAGCGACACCTCGGGCGAAATATCCCCGCCGGTCGCGTCAATTGTCGTGTGTTCGGCGGCCATGAACTGGCAATCCCTTGTCCCAATTCCCCACAAGAACAAGCCCGGGCGGATAAGGATGGGACGGGGTCATGCCCCGTCCCACCTTAAATACCCAGTTGTGCGGGCAATTAGACTTTGATGCCCAGAACGCGGTTGCGCTGGTTGATGTAGCCGGAGTCGGCCAGGATCATCCACCGGCCGAGGTCGGCACGCGAGGTCAGGAAGCTGTCGTGGATCTTCTTGGCCAGCGGGCTGTGCGCCTGCACTTCGGCGAAGACTTCCTCGGCGGCCTTGCCGAAGGCGTCGTACACGTCGTCGTTGAAGGCACGAACCTTGACGCCGTGATCATTGATCAGCTTGTTCAGGTACGTCCCGTTGTTGGCGTTGGTTTCCGCCATCTGATGGGAGTTCTCTTCCATGCAGGCCGCTTCGATGATCGCCTGATCCGTCTTCGACAGGCCGTCCCACCACTTCTTGTTCATGCCCATGTGCAGCTGGGAAGCCGGCTCGTGCATGCCCGGATAGTAGTAGTACTTGGCCGCTTCATAAAACTTCATGAAGTAGTCGTTGTAGGGACCGACCCACTCCGTCGCCTGGATCGAGCCGGAAACCAGGTTTTCATAAATCTGGCTGCCCGGCAGGGACACGGTCGAGGCGCCCAGCTTGGCCAGCACGTCGCCGCCCAGGCCCGGGATACGCATCTTCAGGCCCTTGAAGTCGGCCGCGGAATTGATTTCCTTGTTGAACCAGCCGCCCATCTGGCAGCCCGTGTTGCCGCAAGGGAAGCCCTTGATGCCGAAGCCGGCCGCAAGTTCATCATGCAGCTGCTGGCCGCCGCCGTACTTCATCCAGGCGTCCATTTCCGCATAGGCGAAGCCGAACGGAACGGCGGTGAAGTAGGCCCAGCCCGGGTGCTTGCCTTTCCAGTAGTAGTCGGCGCCGATATAGGCCTGGGAATTGCCCGAGGCCACTTCGTCGAACGAATCGAAGGCGCCGACGCGCTCGCCAGAGGCGAAATATTTGACCTGGATGCGGCCGTCGGTCAGGACCGGGATGCGGGCGGCAAGGCGCTGCGCGCTGAGGCCCAAACCCGGGAAGTCGCGCGGCCAGGTGGAGACGATGATCATCTCCTTGCGGCCCTGCGACAGAGCAGGCTTGGCAAGCGTCACGGCAGCCGCGCCGGCAACGCCGGCGACTGCGGATTTTTTAAGGAACTCGCGTCTTTTCATGAAAATTCTCCCTGTTGGCGTGGTAGGCGTAGTAGGCAAATTTATTTGTTGAGTGCGATTTTGCACAGCCGCATACCCGTTGGCTACAGCCAATTGACATTAATGCGACATATTCATGCAGCCTGACGCACTGCTACGCATTTGACCATTATTTAAGCAAAAATTGATGGTTTTCTGCGGAAATCCGGCACTTTCAGGAAAAAACCAAGCCCTCGAACTCGGTCCGGCATGCTGGGCGGCACCAGCGAAACCTGCGGTCGGGCGCCGTCGGGAATTCATTCTGGCCCCGCACGCAAGATAATGATAATCAATCGCAATTAAGATGGCGCCGAAAGGGTGGCACCAATCATTCCTCCTGCGGGGCCGACATGGCGACGGACAGCCAACGCGACCTTCTGACTCAGATATTCCAGGCCCAGCGCCGCGCGCTGATCGGCACGCTGTACCGCATGGTCGGCTGCCTGTACACGGCGGAGGATCTGGCCCATGACGCCTATCTGCGCGTCGCCAAGGCGGCCCGCGAGCGGCCGGTAACCCATCTGCAGGCGTTCCTGTATCAGACCGCACGCAATCTCGCCCTCGACCACCTGCGCCGCGAGCGCCTGCGCGGCACCTTCATGTCCGAAGCCCCCGACGGCGCCGCCGACACCATCGCCGCCCCGCAGCCGACCCAGGAAACGGCGGTCATGGACGCCCAACGCCTGAACCGGGTCGAGGGCGCCCTGGCCGATGTCTCTGAACGCGCGCGCCAAGCCCTCATGCTGTCGCGTCTGGAAGGGTTGACCTATCCCGAGATCGCGCGCCGCCTGGGCGTGTCGGAAAACACGGTCTACAACGACATCCGCGCGGCCCTGGCCCGCTGTCTCGCCGCCGTGGATGACGGGGACAAACCATGAGCCTCCGCAAGGACCGTTTGGGAGAACCCACCCCCTCATCCGTCTCATCTATATCCGCGGCGTCATCCGCGGATGACAACCGACGACGCATCACCATGACCCA
Organism: Rhodospirillaceae bacterium; assembly: GCA_003488105.1. The sequence continues at coordinate 1,261 of DNMS01000071.1, read as the reverse complement.
TGACGACGAAAACCCGGACCACGACGCGGCCATGGCCGAAGCCCTGGATTGGTTCACGCGCCGTCAGTCGGGAACCATGACAGCGGGCGAGGCCCAGGCCTTCGACGCCTGGTGCGCCGCCCATCCGGACAATGCCCGTGCCTATGACCGCGTGGCCGGGCTTTGGGCCGCGCCCGAATTCGTCCGCGCCCTGGAAACCCAAGCACCCGCAACCACGCCCCCGCCCCGCTCCGCCCGCCCGCGCGCCGCTTTGCGCCCGGTGCTGGCCCTGGCCGCCGCCTTGGTTCTGGCCATCGGCCTGGGCCATTTGAGCGGCAGCAACCCGTTCCAACCGCCCGCCGACCACGTCACGGATACGGGGCAGCACACGAAAGTGCCCCTGCCCGACGGATCGATGATGGTGCTAAACGCGGAAAGCGCCGTGAACGTTTCCTTCGATGCCGACCGGCGCCGGGTGGACTTGCTCCGGGGCGAGGCGTTTTTCGACGTGCGCCCCGACGCCACCCGGCCCTTCGAGGTCGCGGCCGGCCGCTCCCTCACCCGCGTCGTCGGCACCGCCTTTTCTGTCGCGCTGCAAGGCGGGGATACAGAGGTCCGCGTGCAACGCGGCCATGTGCGGGTGACGGGCGACGACGGCGGCGCACCCGTGGACCTGACCCCCGGCGAGGGCGTGACCGTGACCGCCGGCCATGCGGGTGGTGCGGCGGCATTGACGCCGCAGACGGCCTTCGCCTGGCTTGACGGGCGCTTCGTGTTCCACGACCGGCCACTGGCCGAAGTCATGGACCGGCTCGCCCGCCACCACAAGGACCGGG
>DNMS01000071.1:0-181 GCA_003488105.1 Rhodospirillaceae bacterium | reverse complement strand
CAGCGGCAACTACCGCCTGGACGATCCGGCCGCCGTAGTCGCCGCCCTGGCCGACGTGGCCGGGGCCGGCATGGTCCGCCTGCCCGGCCTGCTGACTATCCTCCATTAAAAAACTTTTTTGAACTTTTCGTTGGGAGACGGCCGCCCCCCGTTCGTCTCGGCCTCAGAAATGCGAATGCGT
>DNMS01000425.1:1143-6198 GCA_003488105.1 Rhodospirillaceae bacterium | reverse complement strand
CCCGCCATGAACTGGACGCTGTTTTCCGCCTTCATCGCCGCCACGGCGGTGCTGATCATCATCCCCGGACCCAACGTGATGCTGGTGATTTCCCGGTCCATGCGGTTTGGCGTCAAGGCCGGGCTGATCACCGTCGCCGGCACCGCCTTCGCCCTGGCGCAGCAACTGGCGATCACGGCGCTGGGCCTGGCCTCGGCCATGGCGATCCTGTCCGACGGGTTCGAGGTGCTGCGCTGGCTGGGCGTGGCCTATTTGGTCTATCTGGGCGTGCAGGCCTTCCGCGAAAAGCCGGTCCCGCCCGAGGCGGCCGCCGCCGTCATCGCCCCCCACGCCGGGCGCATGTTCCTGCAGGCGGCGTTCGTGGCCTGGACCAATCCCAAGCTGCTCGCCTTCTACGCCGCGTTCTTTCCCCAGTTCCTCGACCCCGGCCTGCCCGCGGGCCCGCAATTATGGGCCATGTGCGGCGCGTTCCTTTTGATCGCCGTCCTGTTCGACAGCGCCTATGCGGTGATCGGCGGGCGGCTGTTGGGGGCGGTCAAGAGCGAGCGCGCCCAGCGCATCCGCAACCGGATCACCGGCGGCATGCTGATCGCCGCCGGCGCCGGTCTGGCCATGGTGCGGCGGACCTAAGCCTAAGCCGCAACCAGACGCGGCCGAGCGAAGGCTGCCGTTATCAGGACGAATAGCGGTCACAAAAAGAAGGTAAAGGCCGTCAGTTGCGCCTGAGCGGCACCACGTTTGACCCGGGCTTGCGCCGGAGCGTGGCCTGGGCCAGGCCGGCCAAATAATCATCGCGCGTAAAATTATTGCCGCAGACCATGCAGGTCACGGGTCCGAACGGATCACGGTCCGGGTCGAAACCACCCGGCATGACGTTCTGTGCCTCGCTGCAATGCGGGCAGGACACGGGATAGAGCTCCCTGGCCATGGGCCAATACTCCCAGATAAAATATGAATCGGCACAAGAAGCGCAGGGACGGACGCCGCGCGAACGCGGCGTCCGCTTCTGCAATGTGTCTCCCGCCCGGCCGACCAAGCAATTATCGGGGCGGTATCAGGAGATCTTTATCCGATGGCTTTCAGGTTTGCGGCCGCTTCACGGCCATCACGCCCAGGCACCAGTTCATATTCCAGCTTCTGCCCTTCAGCGAGGGTTTCCATCCCCGAATCACGAACAGCGGAAATATGCACGAAAGCGTCCTTACCGCCCTCATCGGGGGTAACGAAGCCAAATCCCTTGGTTACATTGAACCACTTCACGGTTCCAGTAGGCATCTTTGATCAACTTCCTTTGTCGAGTGGAGTAACAGACCCCCAGGATCTTCGCCTTTTTGGGGCCGTGCCATGTACCATGGCCGGCGCGCCCAGGTCCGGTTCGGCCCAACGAAAGATACCCCCCTTCGCCGCCCGAAATCCGGGACTCCCCAAGCGATGCCGTGATTATCATCATACGGTAATGAAGGAAACGCAACCGGAAACCCGCAGAGGCCGTAAGGGCAAGTCATGCCGCCGATATCGCCGCGGCGGAACCTCGGGCCGGGGTTAAAGGCCCGGGTCGTCCAACCCGGCCTGCCGGCAGGCGGCGACCACCGTGTTGCGCAGCAGGCAACAGATGGTCATGGGCCCGACGCCGCCCGGCACCGGCGTGATCGCGCCGGCCACCTTGACCGCCGCATCAAAGTCCACGTCGCCGACGATGCGCGTCTTGCCGGGGCCCTTTTCGGGGGCCGCAATTCGGTTGATGCCGACGTCGATCACCGTCGCCCCCGGCTTGATCCAGTCGCCGGGCACCATGCGCGGGCGGCCCACGGCGGCAACCAGGATGTCGGCTTCCAGGCAGCGGGCGGCAAGATCCTGGGTGCGCGAATGGGCGACCGTGACCGTGCAGCTTTCGCCCAGCAGCAGCGCCGCCATGGGCTTGCCGACGATGTTGGAGCGGCCCAGCACCACGGCCCGCTTGCCCGACATGTCGCCGAGCGTCTCGCGCAGCATCAGCAGGCAGCCATAAGGCGTGCAGGGCACCAGGGCCCGTGCGTCGCCCGACCACAGGCGGCCGACATTGACGGGATGGAACCCGTCGACGTCCTTGGCCGGATCGATGGCGGTGATCACCGCCCCTTCGTCGATGTGATCCGGCAGGGGCAGCTGCACCAGGATGCCGTGGACGCCGGGGTCCTTGTTCAGATCGTCGATGAGGGCGAGCAGTTCGGCCTCCGGCGTCGTCACGGGCAGGCGGTGTTCGATGGACTGCATGCCCGCGGCGACGGTCTGCTTGCCCTTGGCGCCGACATAGACCTGGCTGGCCGGATCGTCGCCGACCAGCACCACGGCCAGCGCCGGCACGATCCCCGGGCCGTCCTTCAAGCACCCCACCGCCGCCGTGACCTTTTCACGCAACCGGTCCGCATGGGCCTTGCCGTCGATGATCGCCGCAATGGTCATTGTCTCTTCAGTCCTTTGTCCTGGCACCAGTCCGTGAGGCGGCGCATCAATTCCGTTCCGTCGCCCCGGATCAAAAGCGCCTTGGTTCTGGACGCCGCGCCCTGGGTGACCTCGATATCCGATTTCGCGACCCCCCATTCCTTGGCCAAAAGTTTGACCACGGCGGCGTTGGCCTTGCCTTTGTCGGCCGGGGCCGTGACCGAAACCTTGAGAACCAGCCCGCCTTCGGCATCGGCGGCGAGACCGGTCAGCCGGTTGGCCGCCGCCTTGGGCGTGACCTTGAGCGCCACGCGCAGGCCCTCCGCCACCGCCCGGAACGGTGGGACCGCATCGGGCGCGGAAGCGTCAGACGATCTTGTGGGCAAGGCGGATCAGGAATTCCTTGAGGAACACGAGCCCCAGGATCAGCACCACCGGCGAAATGTCCAGCCCGCCCAGGTTGGGCAGAAAGTTGCGGATCCGCCCGAGCAGGGGTTCCGTCGCCCGGTAGCAGAAGTCGCCGACCATGTAGACGAACTTGTTCGACGTGTTGACCACGTTGAAGGCGACCAGCCAGCTTAGGATCACGCCGATGATGACGACCCATGTGTAAAGGTTGAGGGCGATCAGAAGGATCGAAATGACGGGGCCGGTGATGACGTCCATGTTGGTCTCCGAATGTGCGGGCCGAGGCCGCACAAACGTAGGGGCAAGGGCCCGCCGCCGCAAGGTTTTAGGCTGAAACCGCGGCTTGACAGTGCGGATCGCCGGAAGCATTATCCGGCCTCCCAAAATGGCCGCCTGCCCGGATCGACTTCCGATGCCGGCGGCTCACCCGGGAAGCCCGCTTGGCCGGGATTCTGATGGGGCCGTAGCTCAGTTGGGAGAGCGCGTCGTTCGCAATGACGAGGTCAGGGGTTCGATTCCCCTCGGCTCCACCACTTCCCCTCGCGGCATAACCCCTGCTCGTTGTTGATCCGCGTGTACTGGGTGCGCGGGGCAGTTCGATTGCGGCGCGGCCGTGACCCTTGACTTTCGGCCTAATTGAGGGCGTTTCGCGGATGCAATATCATTTACAGCTGTGAATAGCTTGGGTTGCCACGTGCCGGGGGAATTGGCGCGCGGCGGAATTGGAGAACATCATGCCGAGTGTGCTGGTTGTCGATGACAACGAACTGGCGCGAAACCTGATCGCCAATCCGTTGACGGAAGTCGGTTTCAGCGTGGACACCGCGGCCGGTGGGTTTGAGGCGCTTGAGAAGTTCAAGGCCAGCCACCATCAAATGGTGATCACCGATATCCTGATGGCCGACGGCGAAGGCATCGACCTGATCCGCTCGCTGCTGGCCGACACCCCGGACCTGCCGATCGTCGCCGTTTCGGCCGACCCCCGCACCAACGAGACTTCGTCCCTTGGCATGGCCGCCAAGATGGGGGCGCGCAAGACCCTGTCCAAGCCGTTCTCGGCCCTTGAATTGTTGGCCGTGGTCGGCTCCCTGTTGGCCACCGAAGACGAGGCCCAGGTGCAGCCTGCCTGAGGGTCGCTCTTGTCCTGAAATTCGCCCCGCCTCAGCCGTCTTCCCGCCGGCCTTCGGCCATGCCGTCACCGGACAGGCTGTCGCCCAAGACCGCCGGCTGCACGCCCGATAGCATCCGCACCCCGGCGCCGCGCAAGGCCTCCAGAATCGCCTGGTTGACCGCATACCGCAGTTCGTAATAGCGGCTCGACGGCACCCAGAACCGCACCCCCAGCACCAGTCCGCCGAAGGTGAAATCGTGCAGCCCGACCTGGGGCTCGGCGCCACCGGCCTCCGCGTCGGCCTTCGGCAGAGCGCTGACGACCGCCTTCCGAACGGCCTGGGCCGCACGCTCCAGATCGGCATCGGCGGCGAGCGCGATCTTGGTCTGCACCACGCGCCGGGTTTCCGAATTGACGATGACCCGGCCGACGATGTCCTTGTTGGGAATGGTGATGCGCTCGCCGTCCTCGCCGAGCAGGCGGGTATGGGCCATCTTGACCTCGTCGACCACGCCCGAGGTCTCGCCCACCGTGATGGTGTTCCCGACCACGAAGGGCCGGGTCAGGATGATCGAGAGCCCCGCGCCGTAGTTCGACAGCGGTCCCTGCAGCGCCATGGTCGCCCCAAAGGCCCCGGCACCCGCCAGGGCGATCAGGGGGGCGATGGAAATGCCGAAATTGCCCAGCGTGATGATGGCGAGCACGGTCAGGATCAAGATCTTGACCGCATTGCCGATGAAACGGGACAGGGTGATGTCGATGCCCTTGGCTTCGCAGACCGCCTGGATCCGCCGCGACATCCAGCCGCCGGCCTTGAGCCCGACCAGCAGGAACAGCAACGCCCCCAAAATCTGGAAACCGTAGGTCACACCGAACTGGAGCAGCACGTCGACCCATTTGGCGACCTGCTCGACATTCTGTTCCAAGGTTTTTTCGACGTCGTTCATGCCGGCCCCCTTAAGATCATTGCCTCCGTCCCCGACCGGGACGGGAAAAACCATACCCGAAATCACCCGCGCGGTAAGCGGAAACGGTTGCCGGCTCAGTCCTTGTCGGCGGCATCCGCCTGTTCTTCCAGGCGTTCCATGTCCGCGTCGGAAAAACCGAAGTGATGA
>DNMS01000425.1:515-910 GCA_003488105.1 Rhodospirillaceae bacterium | reverse complement strand
ACAGGAACACCATGTCGGGCATGCCTCCCGGATCGCCGACGCTTTTGTCCGTCAGCGCGATGCCGCGGTAGAGCCCCAGCAGATCGAACGGGCTTTCCAGGTCCATCTCGCGCGCGGTCTCCTCGTCCGGGAAATCCTCGATACGGATGATGACATCGGCGGCAAGGCGGCGCAGGTGGTCCGGAATCAGGGTCAGGGCCTCTTCGGCCATGGTCTCGAAATCGGCAAGGCTGGGTGCGGTCAGGGTCATGCGTTAAGCTAGCGCCAAACGATCCGGGTGCAAACGCAAACAGGGAGACCTGAGATGACCGAGAAATTGACCGGCGCGGCACGAGACGCCGCAATCCGGGACCTGAACGGCTGGGCCGAGGTGCCGGGCCGCGACGCCATCATCA
>DNMS01000425.1:0-251 GCA_003488105.1 Rhodospirillaceae bacterium | reverse complement strand
CCGGGCCGCGACGCCATCATCAAGACCTTCACCTTCAAGGACTTCAACGCCGCCTTCGGCTTCATGAGCCGGGCGGCACTCCTGGCCGAGAAGATGGATCACCATCCCGAATGGTACAACATCTACAACCGGGTCGAGGTCACCCTGGCGACCCACGACGCCGGCGGCGTGACGCAAAAGGACATCGACCTCGCGGCCTTCATGGACCGGGCCGCAGGTTGAAAGGTTTAAGAAAACCACTGAGGCGGTGA
>DNMS01000312.1:19314-19488 GCA_003488105.1 Rhodospirillaceae bacterium | reverse complement strand
ATCGAAGGCCGTCGTCAGCGCCGCAAGCTTCTGCGCGCGTTCAAGTTGCGCCTGCTGGTCCTTCAACTGTTGGGCCTGAAGATCGCGATTCTCGATCAGGCGTTGGCGGAAGAATTCCACCGAGCGCGCCATGTTGCCGATCTCATCCTTGCGCGTCTGGCCTTCGGTTTCCGT
>DNMS01000312.1:17358-19128 GCA_003488105.1 Rhodospirillaceae bacterium | reverse complement strand
CCAGGCCAGAACGGCGAACACCAGGGCGATGACCGCGCCGAGCAACAGGCTGATCAGCGTTATCTTGAATTCGCCGGCCACGGCATCACGGTTCTTGTTCGTCAGGCCGACCGCAAGTTGCTTCAGGGCATCGAAGCTCTCGAACGCCTTGGCGATCCCCTGCTCGCCGTAACCGTTGGCTTCGAGAACCCGCGCTTCATCCACGGTGAAGCGCTGACGCATCAACGTGATCTGCCGGTCGACGATCGTGTCCTGCCATTTACGGACATGGGTGTCGGCGGCCAGCAAGTATTGCTTTGCCGCGGGCACGGTCAGGTTCGATGCCAGTTTCGCGACCTTTTCCAGGTAGGCCGTTTTGGCCGTCGTGTAGGACTTGATGTAATCCCGGTTGCCGCTGATCAGCAGGCCGCGGATGGAGGCCTGCTGGGCCGCGACAAGGGCCCGGGCCTCTTCGAGTTCCAGGACGATGGCGTTGATGCGCGCCGTATCGTCGACCTGTTTCTGGGCCGTATTGGTATTGACCGCAGTCACCCCGGCCAGCGCGCCGATGATGATGACCAGGGTCAGAAAGGCGGCAATCAGCTTCTTGGAGATTGTAATATTGTTGATCGCGTTCATGGTTTCGTCCTCAAGCGCTAGATCTTGCCGGCGGTCTGACGACGCCGGAGTTCGGTCAGATTGACCTCGACCGTCACCGTTCCGACCGCGTCGACACCGTCGGTGATCGACATGTTGACCTGCACGTTTTCAGTGCCGGTCGCGTCGCTGACCTCGGGTTTGTCGATGAAGACGGCCGCCGGGCCTACGGGAAAGGTTTTCTGGAACTTGGCTTCATCACCCTGCCAATAGTCGCTGGTGATGGCGCTCTGGCCAGCGTTCAGGCCTTTATTGTCCATGACGAAGATTTCCGTGTAGAGACCAAGAGACGATGCCTGGATCGCCGTCAGGTAGCTTGACAGCGGGCTGGCCAGAACGGCGGTGATCAACGGCTGGTCGTCGGTCTTGCGTTCGGCGCGCCACTGCTTGTCGAGCGTCAGGATGCTTTCTTCCGTGAGCCCGGTGTGCCGCTTGTTACTGGCCTCAAGAGTCAGCAAGACCACGGGCGAGGCCGCCCACGCACGAATCTGATCGAGCAGCTTGGCCGGAACGGCCTGCTCGTCGGCGGCGGCGTCGGTCGCGACGCCGCAAAGCAGCGCAAACGCAAGCCCACGCACAGCATAAAGATATGAACGCATTTCCAATCCCTCCTCTTCGAGAACTAGAAAAAACATACCTTATTATTCATTCATTAGAATACTATACAAAAGTAATATAACACGTGAATTAGTATTCTAAAATTCGAGCTTTCATATTATTATTTTCCTATATTTAGGCATGATATCAATGGATGAAATATTCAAAATACATCCAATAAAAAGGGCGGCGCCGCAGCGCCGCCCGAGTCTTGAGGAGAGAGGGAAGAGTTTGCCTTAGCGTTTCCTAGGCGGCGCGCACATCATGCAGGAAGGTCTGCACGATCTGCTGCAAAGAGGATGACTTCTGCGACAGTTCGTCGGACGCGTGCAGAACCTCGGAAGCCGAGCCGTCGGTGTCATTAGCGGCGACCTGCACGCTCGAGATCGAGCTTGAGACCTCCTGCGTCGCGGCCGCTGCCTGTTCGCAGTTGCGGCTAATCTCCTGGGTCGCCGCCGCCTGTTCCTCGACCGCGGCGGCAACCGCCGACGTCATCTCGTTGACCTCGCCGATGGTCGCCTTGATCAGGTTGATGGC
>DNMS01000312.1:11197-17197 GCA_003488105.1 Rhodospirillaceae bacterium | reverse complement strand
GCCTCGATCGTCGCGTTGAGCGACAACAGATTGGTCTTCTCGGCGATCTCGTTGATCAGCTCCACCACCTGGCCGATCGCCTGGGCCGCCTCAACCAGACCGTCGACCTTGCCCTGGACCTGATCGGCCTCGGTCACCGCCTGGCCCGCCTTTTGCGAGGATCGCGCCATCTGCTGGGTGATCTCGCGGACCGACGCGGTCAATTCCTCCGTCGCCGTCGCCACGGTCTGCACGTTGGTCGCCGTCTGCTCGCAGGCCGCCGCAACGGATGACGATTGACGGGTCGTCGTTTCCGCCGTCCCCCGCATGCTGGTCGCCGTCGCCTGCAGTTCCGTCGAGGCCGAGGACACCACGCCGAGAACTTCGCTCACCGTCGCATCGAAAGTCGTCGTTATCGTTGCAAGTTTCTGTGCGCGTTCGACCTGACGCACCTGCTCCTGACGCTGCGCCTCTTCCAGATCCTTGGTCTTGATCAAGTTTTCCTTGAAGACCTGAAGCGCCCGCGCCACGGCGCCGATCTCGTCCTTGTTTTCAAGGGCCGGGATTTGGATGTTCCAATCCCCTTCGGCCAGGGTTTCGGTGGCCTTGGTGACGGCCTTGACGGGGCGGGTGATGCTCATCGCGACAGCCGCCCCGATGGCGACGAACACGACGAAGATCACCACGGATCCGATCAGCATCAGCCAGCCCATGGACGTCTGCGTTTCGTCCACGGTGACAAGGGCCCGCTTGGCCCCCTGCTCACCGAACACGACCAGTTCCTCGACGGCCGGAGTCACGATCTTGTAGATGGCGCTGAGTTCGCTGATGGCGGCCTCGTTCTCGACGGACAGCTTGGCGAAAGCGTTAAACGCGGTCACATAGACGTCGAGCAGGTTGGTAACCTCGGCCTTCGCCCGATCAGACAGCGGCATCGCTGGCAGCATGGTCAGGAATTCGGCCCGTCTCTTGGCCACGCTGTCGATGTACTTTTCGGCACCGCGCAGCATGAAATCCTTCTCGTGCCGACGCATCATCAGCATCTTGACAGTCAGGCCGTCCAGGTTCGCTTCATTCAGCGTCGTTTCCACGGCATGGACGGCACCGCGCAGCTTGCCTTGAAGGCCGGCCTTTTCATCCAGACCCAGTTCCTGAATCTGCGCGACGACCATGGCGAACTGTTTCGCATGTGCTTTGACGGCCCCCTCCAACCGGGTCAGCGTTTCCGCCTTGGCGTCTGCCACATGCTCCTTGCGAACCGCATCCAGAACGGCTGTCAATTTCGAGACATTGTTTTTGTAGGCTTCCGCGTACTTCATGTCGCGGCGCAGTAGGAAATCTTTTTCCGCGCGACGCATTTGCAGGGACTGGGATTGAATTTCCTGACTTCCCAGCGCCAAGGTGTTGTAGTCGGTATTGGACTTGACGGCCTTGGCAGTCATCGACTGACCATAGATCTGAATGCCTCCGAATACGGCCATCGCCGCGACACCCAGAATAACGATGGCGCTCACGCGCTGTGCGATCTTGAAGTTGCCGAACAGGGTTTTGGCCGCGACCGCGCCATTCCCGCCCATATCATTCTGCGAATTTATCTGTGTCATTCCCTCTAAACCTCCTGTTGAGGTCCGCCTTTCGGCGCCCTGCGTTGAGCGCTCGCGTGAGACAAGGCCGGACGATGACGGACAATACCGATGTAACGGCGCCGTGACTGCTGACCGGAGGGATCGTTAGGCCGGAAAATTAGTATGTAACGATATACTTGTGATATCGATCACACCATACTTTCGTATGCGGCGGGCCACAGGCGCTCAATCACCCAACAGATCGGCGAGGACGCGTCCCAGGCGCGAGGCGGAAACCGGTTTCTGGAAAAAGGCATCCGCCCCACCAGCCAACGCCGTTTCTTCGATCAGCGTATCGCTGTATCCGGTGCACAGGATGCAGGGGACATCGGGCCGGATTTCCTTGATCCGCCGGATCAGCTCCATCCCGCGCATGTCGGGCATGATCTGGTCCGAAATCACGGCCCGCCACAGGTCGGGCGTGTCGGCGAACACCTCGATCGCCTCGCCGCCCCCAGCACAGACCCCGGCTTCATAGCCCAGCCGTTCCAACCCGATCGAGACCATGTCCGCGACCTCGCTTTCGTCATCGACAATCAGGATCATGCCCCGGCCCGTCACCTTTACGGTGGCTTCGTCCGCCGCCGCACGGTCGGAACCCGGGGCCGTGCAGGGCAGAAATACCTCGAACCGCGTGCCGTTGCCCAGGCGGGTGTGAACACGTAGCGCGCCGTGGTGAGCGGTGACGATGCCATGCACCACGGGAAGGCCGAGCCCCGTGCCCTTGCCTGCCTCTTTGGTGGTGAAGAACGGCTCGAAAAGACGCCGGAGAACGGGCTCGGCGATGCCCGGCCCCGTGTCATCGACATAGATCATCACATGGTCGGCACCGGAATCGATAACGCCCGCGACGACTTGCCAGGCCCCGTTTTCCAGTGCCCGGATTTCCATGAAATCCTCGGGCGTGGTCTTGACCGGACCTTCGTGGGCGGACAGCAGTTTCGAGCCCGCGGGAATGCGTTCCACACCGATATTGATAACACCGTCCACACCCGAAAAGGCGTCGTTGGCGTTGACGCCCAGGTTCATCAGCACCTGGGACATTTGGCCGGCATTCGTCATCGCGGTGACTTCCGCGTCGGAGGGATTAAACACCACGCGGGTCGTTACCGGCAGGGTGCCGGACAACAGCGTCGCCGCCTCCTCGCCGATCGCGTTCAGATCGACAACGTTCTGTTCGCCGTGCGACGCCCGCGAAAACGCCAGGATCTGGCTGACCAATTGCTTGGCCCGGTCACCGGCGCGGGCGACGCGCTGGGCAAAATTATGCTGCGGCGTGCCTTCCGGAAGGTCTTCGATCAAGAATTCGTTGAAGCCCATCATGGCGCCCAGGAGGTTGTTGAAATCATGGGCGATGCCGCCGGCCAGACGGCCGATGGCCTCCATTTTCTGGGCCTGTTGCAGCTGCGCTTCGATCTCACGGATCTCGGATACATCGACATAGAAGGAGCACACACCCGTGACCAACCCATCCGGCGTCAGCATGGGAGCCTTGATGTTGGTCGTGATAAGATTGCGGCCGTCGGCACACTTGATGACGATCTCTTTCATCAAGGGCTGGCGCCCGGCGACGACCTTGGCGTCTTCCTCGTCTGTGCTCAGGCCGATCTCGGGGCCGAACAAGTCGGCCGAGCGACGGCCCACGACATCGACCAGGTCCCACCCCTTCCAATCCAGAAAGGTCTTGTTCATGGCCAGGTATCGCCCGGTCGTCGTCTTGATGGTGATCCCCGCCGGCGCATTTTCGAACAGGCCGCGGAATCGGGCCTCGCTCTCCTTCAGGGCAAGGTCCGCACGCTTGCGGTCGGTGACGTCCATGATCGCCGTACCGATGCCGAACACCTCGCCCTTGTCGTCGCGCACGGGGAATTTGATGTACTGCATCACCCGCTCGCCGTCGCCCTCCGTCGACTTCGCCATGGCCTCAAATTCGGCAGGCTCTCCCGTCGCCAAAACCTTGGCTTCCTGTTCGATGATGGCGTCCATGGTTCTGTTCGAAAAAACCTCCGTGACCGTCTTGCCGATGATCTCATCAACGGGCTTGCGCACCCACTGGGCATAGACGTCGTTGACGAACTGATATCGCCCTTCCTTGTCCTTGAGATTGAGCAGCATGGGCGCGTTCTGGGTGATCGCCTGAAGCTTGGCTTCGTTTTCGCGGATGGCGTTCTCCGCTTTCTTCTGGTCGGTCAGATCAACGCTGACGGACACCACACCGGCGACTTCGCCGGTTTCATCGCGGAACGGATACTTGGTGATCAACAGGTTGTGGATCGTGTTGTCGGCAAACGGCCGCTCCGTCTCCCGCGACAGAGTTTCCCCGGTGACCCGCGCCCGCGCTTCCTGGCTCCTGATCGTTTCACCATCGGAATTCAGGCGTTCGGAAAGGCTTAGAACGTCTTTACCGATCACGTCGTCCAGATCCAGTCCGTACCAGTCGCAGAAGGTCTCGTTGACGAGATTGTACCGCTCGCTGCTGTCGGTCATCGTGATGCCGACGGGCAGGTTGTCGATCAGCGAACGCAGCAGCCGTTCATGGCGTTCGAGCGCCCGGCGGGCCTCAACTTCCTCGGTCACGTCGATGCTAACGGAACCGACCCGGATTGCCTTGCCTTGGCCATCAAAAATCGGAAACTTGGTGACTTTCAGAGAATGATCCCGCCCGTCCGCGAAGCGGTGTGTGGCCTCGCGTGTGCGAATTTCACCTGTTTCCAGAACCTCCCGCTCTTGCTCCTTGCGATAACGGACATCCTCTTCACCCGCCTGTACGCCGCCGATAAGAATTTCACTCTCCCCGATCTTGGATGCGAAATCGATGCCGTACCACCGGCGATAAACCGGATTCGTCCTTTCCAGACGTAATTCGAAATCCTTGATCAAAACCGCCACGGGCAGATGCACGAATATCGATTCAAGCAGCTGCTCACTTTCCTGCAGTTCGCGGGTCCGTGCCGCGACCGTCTGTTCCAGCGTTTCCGCCTGACGGGCCAGGGTTTCCTCGGCCTCTTTACGGGCGGTGATGTCGTAGTGCCAAACGAGGGCCGCGCTCTCGCCCTCGAATTCGACAATACGCGAATGCATCAACAGCCAGATTTTCCGCCCGTCCAGACGCTGGCGGCGCACCTCGACCGCATCGATGGCGCCCTTTTCGTTAAATTGCGCACTCAGCCGTTCCAGGTCTTCCGGGTCCGCATAGGTTTCCGACATGGGCACCGCATTGAGGGCTTCTTCGGTCTCGGCGCCGAACATGTCGAGAAGGCTGCGGTTGACGAACAGCCGGCGGCGGGGTTGGCGGGCGACGACGGCGACCCCGACGGGGCTTTTCTCCAGGATCGCCCGCAGATTCGTCTCTGACCGCCGCAGACCCGCCTCGGCCCGCCGGCGTACGGCGATCTCCTGGGTCAGTTCCACGGTGCGGTCGGCGACCATCTCTTCGAGCTTTTCAAGGTGGGCCTGAAGCGCCTTTTCCGCCCGGCGTTCATCGGTGATGTCGAGTATCGCCGTGCCGATGCCGGTGATCGCACCGGCACTATCACGGACCGGGAACTTGAACTGCCGCAAGACAATCGGCACGCCATCCTTCAAGCGGTTAAAGATCGTATCTGATTCGAATACCTGAACTTCGCCCGTCTTGATGACCTCCTGGTCGACCTTCTCGACAGTTATGGTCTGTTCGGGCGGCAACAGGTCCCGCGACGTCTTGCCGATGATCTGTTCGGGTTCGTACCCATGCCATTCCGCAAACTTGAGGTTACAGTGCTGATAGGCCCCGTTCTTATCCTTGAGCGACAACATGATCGGCACGTTGTCGGTAATCGCCACGAGCCGCGCCTGAGTTTCCTCCAGTGCACGCTGCGCCAGCTTCTGTTCCGTGATGTCCGTCATCGCCGTGCCGACGGCCATGATGTCGCCGTCGGCATCGTAGACCGGGAACTTGATCATGCGGAAGAGCGTCGGCTTGCCGTCGGGACGGCGCTGCAATTCGGATACCGATTCCTCGACGACGACCTCGCCGGTTTCGATGACCCGCTGGTCCAGCGCCTCGACGACCTTGGCCCGGCCGGGGCTCACAAGGTCGCCCGACCGCAGGCCGGAAATCGCGCGCACGTCGATGCCGTGCCACCGGGCAAAACCCGCGTTGCCCTCCATATAGCTCCCGTCCAGGTCCTTCAGGCTGAGCATGATGGGCACATTGTCGGTAATCGCGCGCAAGCGCGCGCGTGCGTCTTCCAGCGTCTTTTGCACCGCTATCTGCCCGGAGATATCGGTCCACAAAGTGGCGACAAGTTCGACATTGCCATCCCCATCATAGACCGGGAACTTAGACACCAGCGCCGACCGCTCGACACCGTCACGGCCGATACGGGTCGTCTCGCTGGTCAACGACCGCCCCTGT
>DNMS01000312.1:5506-11055 GCA_003488105.1 Rhodospirillaceae bacterium | reverse complement strand
TGTCCTCGGCATGGATGGTGGCCAGGATCTCAGGCGAATTCAGGCCCAGTTCGTCGATCCGCTTGCCAAAGGCCTCCTCGGCCCGGACCCCGTAGTTCTGCTCATAGACCTTGTTGACGAATACGTAGCGGCAGTCCCTGTCCTTAAGCGACAGGGCACTGGGCAAGGCGTTGACGACACCGCTGAACCGCTGCTCGATGGACTGCCGGGCGCGTTCGGATTTCTGCTGTTCCTGACGGGCCATGATCAGCGACGTCAGGGCCGCAAGCGACCGCGCCAAGGACTGTTCTTCGAGTGTCCATTTCCGCGGATCACCCACATGCTCCAGGCACAAGACACCCTTCAATTCGTCGCCGACATGGATCACCGCATCGAGCATGGAGGTGATGCCGTGCTCGTCCAGATATTTCCCGGCGAATTCAGCGGTTCGAGGATCCGACCGGGCATCATGGGCGTCGATCACTTCGACCTGTTGCAAGGCCTTGAAATACTGCGGGAAGTAATCGTTCTCAAGAACCATTCCGCTGCTGTGGGCCGCCGACGCGGCCTGATATAGATCCAGGCATTCGATGTCGCTCATATCCGGGCGGGCACGCCACACGCTGACCCGTTCCACGCCCAGGGTTTCCGCCGCGACCTGGGTCAACAGAGAAAAAGCGTCCCCGGCATCGGGAGACGCCATCGCATCGCTGGCGACAATGCGGTCGAGCGCCTTGTGATAGCCTTTCAGGACACGTTCCCGGTCCAGGGCGTCGCGCTCCCACTTGTCGCGCTCGGTGATATCGACGCCGAGCGCGCCGACCCCGATCAATCTGCCGCCGTCGTCGGAAATAGGGAACTTGACGATCTCCAGGCGATGATGCGATCCGTCGGCGAATTGTCGGTCCTGCTCGCGGGTGATGATCTTACCGCTATCGGCGACATTTTTTTCCTGGGCCCGTGACGCCGCCCAGGCCTGTTCCCAGGCGGGAAAGCGCTCTTCATTGGAACTGCCCAGAATTTCATCGCCGTCAATACCGTAGCGTCGCGTGAATTCCTTGTTGATCAGCATGTAGCGTCCGTCGGGATCCTTCACGGTCAGGCCGTGGGGAAGGTGATCGACGATCGCGGATAACAGAACGTCCCGGCGCCGCAACTCCTCCTCGACAAGGGAGCGGTCCAACTCCGCGGCAACCCGGCCCGCGAAAAATTCGAAAGCCAGCTTGTGCAGATCTTCCAAAATCATCGGTTTCCCGGACATCGCCACCATCAGGCCGAGGCCCTGGCCGCGGGCGCCGTATAGCGGCACGCCGATGTACCCCTCAATGCCCTCTTCCTTCAGGTAGTGATCATCGGGGAACCTCTCCGCGACGCCACGGGGATAGACACAAAGCGTCGCTTCGCGTGCCACGGATTCACAAGGGCCGCCGGCAATGGGGTAGCTGAAGTTCGCGACCTGCTTTCCGTCAATGATCGCGATCGCGCTTTCCGCCGTCTTACCATCGTCGGTCAGACGAGAGATGAATATCCGATCAACGTTCAGTTCCCGCCACAAGGCTTCGGCGACCTGCTTGAGAAAATCCCGGCCGACGGACCTGGACGTGGCGCCGACGATGTTGCGGACCAGCTTCTCGATTACCTCGCCCTGAGAGGCTCGGCGGCCGGTACCACGGTATCCCACGAATTTTTCGCCGTCGAACACCGGCACACCGCTGATTGCGACGGGGAAAGTCGTCCCATCGGCGTCAGACATGATGAAGGTGATATCGCGAAAGGGTTCGTGCGCGCTTATGGCCTTGCGATAAGCGGCCCAGGTTGCGTCCTGGGCAACCGATCCGTGCAGTTCCTCCCGCGACTTTCCAATGCAGTCCTCGGGCCGCACTCCGACCAGGGAGATCACCTGATCGGAAACAAAGGTGAACCGGCCGTCAGCGTCCGTTTCCCAAAACCAATCGGCGCTGACGCGGGCGAAGTCGATAACGCGCGCATCCGCGCCCACGCTGCCGTTACCGAGTCCCTCGGCATGGCGTGTTTTCATCGACTCGTCCGATGGTGACCGTGGCATTCAGCCCCTCCCGGCAAGGCTCCCGTATCCCAGGATCACGCTTCCCAACGTGTTCCTGGAAAATGAACATGCTTTGATCTTTTCATTCGACGCGCGCCTCGGCAAGCCGGAAGGCCTTTTCCGGCGGCAGCGGATGGCTGAACAGGAACCCTTGCGCGGTCGTCACCCCGAGGTCCGTGAGAAATCGGGCCTGGTCATCGTTCTCCACGCCTGCGGCGACAACCTTCAGATCGAGAGCATTGGCCGCGCGCACGATCGCGGTGACGACTTCGCAGGCCTCGGGGTCGGACGGCAGATCGTCGACGAAGGACCGATCGATCTTGAGAATGCTCACCGGCAGACGCACCAAGCGTGACAATGACGCGTATCCCGCACCGAAATCCCCGACCGAAACTTTCACGCCGGCCGCCCGCAAGCCGGACATCATGGCGATGCCGCGGCTATGTTCACCGACGGACATGGCGTCCGTCAGTTCGAACTCGATCAGCGATGGCGGGATGTCATAGGCATTTATGACCTTGATGAAATCCTTCAATTCCCGCTGCATCAACTGGCTGGGCGGCACGTTGATCGAAATCGGCAGGGGGGACCGCCCGGCGTCGCGCTCAGCCTTGAGCAGCCGGCAGACCTCGTGCAAAACCCAATCCGTGAGCGGCACGATTAGGCCGCATTCCTCGGCCATGGGAATGAATTGTGCGGGTGGGAGAAGTCCGCGTTCCGGATGCCGCCAGCGGATCAGTGCCTCAAACCCGCGGCACCGCCCGCCGATCATGTCGATCTTGGGCTGAAGATCTAGGCTAAATCCGTCGTATTCAAAGGCATCACGAAGATCACGTTCCAATTGCAGCTTGGCGCTGGCCGCTTCGACCATCTGCACCGTGCATTCACGCACGGGGACACCCGATCTGCGGGCGTCATCCAGGGCCAGTTCGGCGCATCGGAAACAATGCCCGATGTTAACCGCCCCCGTGCCGACGTCGGCGGTGCCCATATTAACCCCGACATAGAAGTCCATGCCGTCCATCTCGAAGGGATGGTCAAAGCTGCTGACGATGGCGCCGGCGGTCATATCGGGAAGCGCCGGACCGATGCTTTGGGCATTGATCACGACAAAGGCGTTTTCCGAATAACGGGCGACAAGCCCCCGCGGACCAACCACCGCCTGGAGGCGCTTGGCCGCCTTTGCCGTTAGGCCCGACCATATATGCCCGGCCACCGGCCCCTCGATATTGCGAGGCCT
This sequence comes from Rhodospirillaceae bacterium, assembly GCA_003488105.1. The sequence continues at coordinate 7,771 of DNMS01000312.1, read as the reverse complement.
ATTCAAACCGACGAGCATGATCGCGACGCCATCACCGGCCAGACCCGTGGCCTGCCGGAAGGCGTCTGCCCGCGACGAGAGGCCATCAACGGCCGGCACAGGCCGCGAAACATTCACCGGCGCCAAGCCTGGAAACGGGCATTCATCCAGGGTGCAGACCATCCGGCCCGGGGCGATCCCCATCATGCGACACAGCCCAATGGTCAACAGGCGGCCTTCGCGGTCGCGTATCACGATGCGGCGCGTCACCCCCTCTTCACAGCCTGTCAGGGTATCCTCCAGCAGGGACGAGATGACCGGCTCTGTCTCCACGCCGAGCAGATCGTGGAGGCGCATCAACTGGTTGCCCGAAACGCCGGCGAAAGGCAATTGTTCCAGCATTGCATCGGTCATCAGGAAGCATCCGTCGCGGTTGACGGTGAACAGGATGCCGGAATGGCCGGCTTGCTCCGGATGAATGTGGTTACTGACGTTCACGGGACATGCCCCCTTAATTGTTTTTATTTGTCCCGCCCGCGGCATCCAACGGGATCAGGCGACGTCCTGGGAAGGGTCCGCCGATGCCTTGTCGGGGGCTTGGGCATCGTCCTCATGCCAATAGTCACTGATCTCGCGTAATCGCCGGGCGGCATGGCGCAGGGCCCGCGTCTCCACATCCGACACCTTGAATCGGTAATCGTCCACCGATCCGGCGAGCTCCTCGATACCGTCCCGCAGATCATCAAGTTCAGCCTGAAAGCCCCCGACGTCGGCCTGCAACGCCTGATTTTTCTGATCCAAGGCGTCAACCGCGGCGCGCAGCCGATCCAGCGTCGATTCCTGACCGCAGATCTTATTGATACGTTGGGCGTCGTTGCCTGCAAATTTACGCGGCATCGCGCAGCACCTCATCCAGGGCGACTTCCAGGTCTCTGGTGCCGAACGGTTTGTGCAGAACCTTGGCGTTAGCCAAAACCGCGAACAGGTTTTCGTAAGGACGGATCACGCCCTTGTATCCGCCCGTCATGCCGAGCACCGGAATCTGGGAACCCAGCTTCTTCAACTCGGTCACCAGCTCGATCCCGTCAGCGCCGGGCATGAAGATATCGGTGATAATGGCGTCAACATCCTGATCGTGCAGGATGCTCAAGCAGCGGTGACCGTTTTCCGCGGCGATCACGGCATGGCCCAGCCGCTCCAGCAGTTGCACGACGAAGGCCCGGTGATCGGTGTCATCGTCGACGACGAGAATTCTTGCCATTTCGGCTTCCTTTTTTTGCGCGTCATCCTTACAGCGCCCGGATGCGAGGATGTTTTCCCATTTGTGATGGCCAAGACAGTACCTCGACCGGCCTGCGATTTCTGCTGACCGGGAGACGAGGGAGAGCGACACAAAAGTATGGGGTGGGGTAATACCTATACGCGCAGCGTCGGCAGGCCCGTCAGGGCATGCCTTGGCCGATTTTATGAACTCGGGCGGGTGTTTGGGGAGGCCCGGCGGCATGGCGCCCGGCCAAGGTTTTCCCTGGCCGGGCGCGTTACGGCGCTGATCGCCGCGGTTACGAGCCGTACTTGACGCTGCAGCCGTAGGGCCGGGTACCCTGCGGCTTGACCGGCTCGCCCGCCTTCATCTGGGCCAGCGCGTTGAGCACGTAATTCTGCGCCTTGGGAATGTCGGTGACGTCCGTCGACTTGATGCTGTCGATGGCGCCGTGATAGGCGAGCGTTCCCTTGGGATCGATGATGAACATGTGCGGCGTGGTGCGCGCGGCGTACTTGCGACCGATCTCGCCCGATGGGTCGAGCAGCACCGCTGACGGGCCGGCGTTGCGTGACTGGGTCAGGGCATCGGCCTGCGGACCGCTGACATTGCCTTGCTCACCGGGGGCCGAGGAAATCACCGACAGCCAGACGACACCGTCCTCGGTCGCCTTCTTCTGGGTCATCTGCATATTGCCGGATGAATAATGTTTCACCACGAAGGGGCAGTCGTGGTTGGTCCATTCCAGAATCACGGTCTTGCCCCGGTAGTCGGCGAGGTTGACCTTCTGGCCCTTGGTGTCCACCCCAGTGAAGGCCGGGGCCGGGCTGCCAACGGTGGGTTCGGCCATGGCCGGGGATGGCGCGGCAAACGCGGCGACGGCCAGAACTGACAGGGCGGAAAGAGCCGCAAAGCGGCGGCGGGTAAGGGTTTTCATGGTGCGAACTCCCTGCAATCTATGGGGTTATGATTGCCGGAATTCTACATAAACCGCGATTTTTCCGCGAGTGACATCTTCGTGTGCG
>DNMS01000312.1:0-5342 GCA_003488105.1 Rhodospirillaceae bacterium | reverse complement strand
CGAAAAGCTCTGCGGCGGGATCACGCGACCCGGTTCAGCAGCCGCGCGCGGATGGTGCCGGAAAGGTCGCGGATTTCCGCCAGGATCGCGTCGGCGTCGGGGACCGCCCCTTCGGCCTCCAAAACGACGTAGCCGATTTCGCCGTCGGTCTGGTAGGTCTGGGCGGCGATGTTGACGTCGTTGCGGGCGAACACCTCGTTCAGGCGCTGCAGTTCGCCCGGCAGGTTACGCTGAACCTGGATAAATCGGGTGCCGCCCTGGCGCGGCGACAGCTGGGCCTGCGGGAAGTTGACCGACCCTTCGGTCGAGCCGACGTCGGAATATTCGACCAACTTGCGCGCGACCTCTTCGCCGATGCGTTCTTGGGCTTCTTCCGTGGATCCGCCCACGTGCGGGGTCAGAATCACGTTGTCCAGACCCTGCAGGGGCGAGACAAAAGGATCGGAATTGGATGACGGTTCCTTGGGGAACACATCGACCGCGGCCCCGCCCAGGTGGCCGTCCTTCAGCGCGGCGGCCAGGGCCGGAATGTCGACCACCGTGCCGCGTGAATTGTTGATCAGGAAGGCACCCTTCTTCATGGCGCGGATTTCCGCTTCGCCGATCATGTCCTTGGTGTCCGGCGTTTCCGGAACATGCAGGGTGACCACGTCCGATTGCTTCAACAGGTCTTCGAGATTGCGGGACGGCATGACGTTGCCATGGCGCAGCTTGTCCGTGCGGTCATGGTAAATGACCCGGAGCCCCATGGACTCGGCGATCACCGCAAGCTGGCTGCCGATATTGCCGTAGCCGATGATACCCAGCGTCTTGCCCCGCACTTCGCGTGACCCGGCGGCAGATTTGTCCCAATCGCCGGCATGGGCCGCCATTGACCGCGGGAAGGTCCGGCGGAACAGCATGACGATCTCGGCGATGGTCAGCTCGGCCACCGACCGGGTGTTGGAAAAGGGCGCGTTGAACACGGGAATCCCGTTGTTCCGCGCGGCATCCAGGTCGATCTGATTGGTCCCCACGGAAAAACAGCCCACAGCCATCAGGGCTGGCGCCGCGTCGATGACCTCTTTGGTCAGCTGCGTGCGTGAGCGGATGCCCAGGATCCGCACATCCTTCAGTTTTTCCTTGAGCGCGTCACCGTCCAGGGCCGTCTTCAGACGCTCGCCATTGGAATAACCCGCATCCTTGAAGATGGCGGAGGCCGTGGGCGAGATGCCTTCCAGCAGAAGGACCTTGATTTTTTCCTTGGGCAGGGACGGATTCTGGATTTTCGACATGGGATCTGCGGGCGGTTTATTGGGGGGGATGAACATGTTGCGGCGCAAAATGCCGGAGCCGGGCGGCCATGGCAAGCGATATCCCGCGTCCGGCTGGCGTCATCAAGCTTTCACCGAAAACTTGATATTCATCAAGGCGAACGAAATGTGCCGCCCCTATCCTGCCGTTCAATCAACGCGTCGGCGGCGTGCCGGTTTGTCGCCTTGCACGCGCAAAGCGCTGTCTGTACTGTCAGGTGAAAGGAGGAAGGCAATGACGTCTTCGGAAACCGATACCCGCAAGAATGAGCTGCGCGCCTTCCTGTTCCTGACCGTATTCCTGGCCCCGATCGTTTCTATCGCCCTGGTCGGCGGGTTGGGCTTTTCCATCTGGATTTATCAAATGTTCGCAGGACCGCCTGGGTCCTGACCTGGCCCCATGACAGCGGTTCCAACCACCGGCGGGAGGAATTCATGCTCGAAGGCAAGCAATCCATCATCTCACGTAGCCGTCGCGCGTTCATTCGCGGGCGCACGCCCCATGTCGCCAGCCTGCTGGTCCAAGCCTGGCCCGACGGCATTGCCGCGACCGAGGCCGCGCTCAACACCATCCCGGGCGTTGAAAGTCACGGGTCCGCCGGCCCCGGCAAGCTGATCGTGACCATCGATGTCGACGACGACACCGGCCTGGTCGAGGCCGTGAGCCGCATCGAGGCCGCCAAGGGCGTGATTACCGCGTCCCTGGTCTATCACCAGATGGACGAAGGAGACGCCTCATGAGCGGACCGAAGCTGACCCGGCGGGAATACATGAAGGCGCAGGCCGTGGCCGCCGCGATGGCGGCGGCCGGGCTGCCGGTTTCCGCCCTGGCCTCCAACCTGCCGACCGCGGCCCAGGCGACCGAATTGCGATGGTCCAAGGCCGCCTGCCGGTTCTGCGGCACGGGCTGTTCCGTCATGGTCGGGGTCAAGGACGGCCGCGTGGTGGCGACCCACGGCGACGCCAAATCCGAGGTCAACCGCGGTCTCAACTGCGTGAAGGGCTATTTCCTGTCGAAGATCATGTACGGCGAGGACCGCCTGACACGACCGCTTCTGCGCATGAAGGACGGCAAGTTCGACAAGAACGGCGACTTTACGCCGATCACCTGGGACCAAGCGTTCGACATCATGGCCGAGAAATGGAAGGCCGCCATCGCCAAGACCAAGGACACGGAGGAAATGCCGCCGGTTGGCATGTTCGGGTCCGGCCAATGGACCGTTTGGGAAGGATACGCCGCATCGAAGCTGATGAAGGCCGGATTCCGCTCCAACCACATCGACCCCAATGCGCGGCATTGCATGGCGTCGGCCGTCGGTGGGTTCATGCGCACCTTCGGCATGGACGAGCCCATGGGCTGCTACGACGACATGGAGAACGCCGACGCGATCGTGCTGTGGGGCTCCAACATGGCGGAAATGCATCCGATCCTGTGGACCCGGGTGACCGACCGCCGCCTCAGCGCGCCGCACGTCAAGGTCGCCGTGCTGTCGACCTTCGAGCACCGCAGCTTCGACCTTGCCGACATCCCCATGGTGTTCACCCCGCAGACGGACCTGGCGATCCTCAATTTCATCGCCAAGCACATCATTGAAACCGGCCGGGTGAACAAGGAATTCATCGGCAAGCACGTGAACTTCCGCCTGGGCAATCCCGATATCGGCTACGGCCTGCGCCCAGAACATCCGCTTGAGAAGAGCGCCAAGAACGCCAAGGACGCCAATGGGTCGAAAGCCATGTCCTTCGACGAATACGCCAAGTTCGTCGCCGCCTACGATGTGGACAGCGTGTCCAAACTGTCGGGCGTGCCCAAGGACAAGCTGATCGAACTGGCCGAGCTTTACGCCGACCCGAAGACCAAGGTCACCTCGTTCTGGACCATGGGCTTCAACCAGCATACCCGGGGCGTGTGGGCCAACAATCTGGTCTACAACATCCACCTTCTGACCGGAAAAATCTCCGAACCCGGCAACAGCCCGTTTTCCCTGACCGGGCAGCCGTCGGCCTGCGGCACGGCGCGCGAAGTCGGCACCTTTTCCCACCGCCTGCCCGCCGACTTGGTCGTCGCCAAGAAGGAACACCGCGACTTTGCGGAAAAGATCTGGAAGCTGCCGGAAGGCACGATCCCCGGCAAAAACGGCTATCACGCCGTGGTCCAGAACCGGATGCTCAAGGACGGCAAGCTCAATTGTTACTGGGTTCAGTGCAACAACAACATGCAGGCCGCCGCCAACATCAATGAGGAAGGCCTGCCCGGCTATCGCAACCCGGACAATTTCATCGTCGTGTCCGACGCCTATCCGACCGTGACCGCCCAGGCCGCAGACCTGATCCTGCCGACCGCCATGTGGGTGGAAAAGGAAGGGGCCTACGGCAACGCCGAACGGCGCACCCAGTTCTGGTATCAGCAGGTCAAGGCGCCGGGCGAAGCGCGATCCGACCTATGGCAACTGGTCGAATTCTCCAAGCGGTTCAAGGTCGAGGACGTCTGGCCCGCCAAGCTGATCGCCAAGCAGCCGGACCTGAAGGGCAAGACGCTTTATGACGTGCTGTTCCGGAACGGCAACGTCGATAAGTTTCCGCTCGGCCATGCCAGCCTGGAATTCGACAACGACGAGTCCAAGCATTTCGGGTTTTATCTGCAAAAGGGCCTGTTCGAGGAATATGCGACTTTCGGTCGCGGCCACGGCCACGACCTGGCACCCTTCGACACCTACCATCAGGTGCGCGGCCTGCGCTGGCCCGTGGTCGACGGCAAGGAAACCAAGTGGCGCTATCGTGAAGGTACGGACCCTTACGTGAAAGCCGGCAAGGGGGTCGAGTTTTACGGCAAACCCGATGGGCGGGCCTGGATTTTCGCCCTGCCCTACGAGCCGGCGGCGGAAAGCCCGGACAAGGAATACGATCTGTGGCTGTCCACGGGGCGGGTGCTGGAGCACTGGCATTCCGGATCGATGACCCAGCGCGTGCCCGAATTGTACAAGGCGGTACCCGATGCCAAGGTGTTCATGCACCCGGACGACGCCAAGGCCCGCGGGCTCAGGCGCGGCGACGACGTGCGGGTGATATCGCGGCGCGGTGAAATCCGCACCCGGGTCGAAACCCGGGGCCGCAACAAGCCGCCCATGGGCTTGGTCTTCGTGCCCTGGTTCGACGCCAGCCAGCTGATCAACAAGGTCACCCTGGACGCCACGGACCCCATCTCCAAACAGACGGATTACAAAAAATGCGCCATCAAGATCGTCAAGGCCTGAGCGCCCGCGCCGTCCTGCTGGCCTGTGCCGCCGTCCTGGCGACGGCCCTTGCCGCCGGCTCCGTAATTGCCGCCGATACGACGGCAACCCTGCGCAAGGACGACATCGTCGGCCAGAAAGCGCCGCCGCCGATTGCCCGGGTGGAAAACCGGGACCTCAAGCGGGCGCGGAACTATCCAGAACAACCGCCGACCATTCCGCATCAGATCCGCGACTATCAGATCGACCGCAACGTCAACAAATGCCTGACCTGCCACTCACGCACGGCGGTCGAACAGTCCCAGGCGCCCATGGTCAGCGTCACCCATTTCATGGACCGCGACGGGCAGGTGCGGGGGGCGGTGTCGCCGCGCCGGTATTTCTGCCTGCAATGCCACGTGCCGCAGACCGACGCCAAGCCCCTGGTCGGCAATACCTTCACGGATGTCGATGCGGTCATCCAGGAAGCCGTCCCGGGCCGCAAGGAGAATTAAGCCGTGGCCCTTCGCGACAGCATCATCACCCTGTGGAAGACCCTGACGGGTCCGGCCAGGCATTTTTCTCTGGGCTTCCTGACCTTCGGCGGGTTCATCGCCGGGATCGTGTTCTGGGGCGGGTTCAACACCGCGCTGGAACTGACGAACACGGAAACCTTCTGCATTTCCTGCCATGAAATGCGCGACAACGTGTATGCGGAGCTGAAATCGACCATCCACTACACCAATCGATCCGGCGTGCGCGCGACCTGCCCGGACTGCCACGTCCCGCACCAATGGACGGACAAGATCGCGCGCAAGATGCAGGCCTCGAAAGAGGT
>DNMS01000110.1 GCA_003488105.1 Rhodospirillaceae bacterium | reverse complement strand
TGACCTTTACCAACAAGGCCGCGCGCGAGATGAAGGAACGGGTCGGCAAGCTGGTCGGCGCCCCGGTCGAGGGCTGGTGGGTCGGCACGTTTCATGCCGTGGGCGCGCGGATTCTGCGCGCCAATGCCGAATTGGTGGGCCGTCAGCCCAATTTCACCATCCTGGACGCCGACGATCAGGTGCGCCTAGTCAAGCAGCATCTGGACGCCATGGAAATCGACCAGAAACGCTGGCCGCCCCGCGTCGTCTCGGGCGCCTTGCAGCGCTTCAAGGACCGCGGCCTGATGCCGGCGACCCTGCCCGAGGAAGAGGCGCAGAGCCTGTGCGACGGCAAGGGGAAAGAGATATATCAGGCCTATCAGGACCGGCTGGAGGCACTCAACGCCTGCGACTTCGGCGACCTGTTGCTGCTGTGTCTGGAACTGTTCCGCAATGCGCCGGAGGTCCTGGCCAAGTACCAGCGCCAATTCCGCTACATCATGGTCGACGAATACCAGGACACCAACGTGGCGCAATACCTGTGGCTGCGCCTGTTGGCCCAGGCGCACAAAAACATCTGCTGCGTCGGCGACGACGACCAATCGATCTATTCCTGGCGCGGGGCCGAGGTCGGCAACATCCTGCGGTTCGAAAAGGATTTTCCCGGCGCCACGGTGGTCCGGCTGGAGCGCAATTACCGCTCGACCTCGCACATCCTGGCCGCCGCCTCGGGCCTGATCGCCCATAACGACGGACGCCTGGGCAAGACGCTCTGGACGGAACAGAATGACGGCGATCCGGTGGTGGTGCGCGGCGTGTGGGACGGCGACGAGGAAGCGCGGGTGATCGGCGACGAAATCGAAAGCCTGCACGGCGGCGGCCATAAACTGAACGAGATCGCCGTGCTGGTGCGCGCCGGCTTTCAGACCCGCGAGTTCGAAGAACGCCTGATCACCCTCGGCGTGCCCTACCGCGTGGTCGGCGGCCAACGGTTTTACGAGCGCCAGGAAATCCGCGACGCCATCGCCTACCTGCGCGTCATCGCCCAGCCCGCCGACGATCTTGCGTTCGAGCGCATCGTCAACCTGCCCAAGCGCGGCCTGGGCGACGCCACAATGCAGGCCGTGCATCTGCATGCCCGCGCGCGCGGCCTGCCCCTGGTCGCGGCGGCGCGGGAGATTTGCGGCACGGACGAGCTGAAACCCAAGGCCCGCCAGACCCTGACCCAGCTGATCGACGATTTCGACCGCTGGCGGGCCCTGGTCTCCGTGACCGACCATGTCGACGTGGTGAAAACGGTGCTGGACGAAAGCGGCTACATGCAGATGTGGCAGGAATCGAAGGCGCCCGAGGCCTCCGGGCGGCGCGAGAACCTGAAGGAACTGGTTGTCGCCCTGGAAGATTTCGACAACCTGGCCGGGTTCCTGGAACACGTCAGCCTGGTCATGGAGAACGAGGAAAACGCGACGGACGATAAGGTCTCGCTGATGACCCTGCATGGCGCCAAGGGCCTGGAGTTCGAGACCGTGTTCCTGCCCGGCTGGGAGGAAGGCCTGTTCCCCCACCAACGCGCCCTGGACGAGGGTGGCCTGGCGGCGCTGGAGGAAGAGCGCCGGTTGGCCTATGTCGGGTTGACCCGGGCGCGCAAGCGCGCCGCCATATCGTTTGCCGCCAACCGCCGGGTCTACGGCCAATGGCAGACGGCCCTGCCGTCGCGCTTCGTCGACGAACTGCCGAACGACAACATCAGCCGCCAGCAGGAACAGGGCCTGTATACCGGGTCCGGCTACGGTGGCCTGGGCAATGGCGGGTATGACGGCGGCACGTCCTTTCCCGGCGCCCTGCGGCGCAGCGGCCCCCGGGCGTCGCGTTTCGCCGGCGGCGGCAACGCGGGCGGCAGCGACGCCTGGCGCGCGGCCGACCGCGGCGGCGCCGACGACGGCCTGACCGTGGGCACCCGCGTGTTCCACCAGAAATTCGGCTATGGCCGGATCAAGGCCAAGGACGGCGACAAATTGGAAATCGATTTCGAAAAAGCCGGCCGCAAGAAGGTCATGGGCAGTTTCGTGGAAAGCGTGTCGTGACCATGTCCGCCCAACGCTTCCTGTGGTCCATTGCGTTCCGCACGACGGCATCGGAGGTCCCGTTCCTAGAGGCCTGCCTGGAGCCCTTGTGCGAAAGCGTCTCGTCCTTCGGGGACGAGGACGGCGGTCCCTGGCGGGTCGAGGGCATCGCCGTGGACGAGCCCGACCGCGCCCGTCTCAAGGCGGCCTTGAACGCCGCCTTTCCGGGCGGTGACGCCCCCGTGCCGGTCATCGACCTGATCCCGCCCCGGGACTGGCTTACGGAAAACATCTTCGAATTCCCGCCGCTGCCCGTCGGCCGCTTTTTCATTCACGGCTCGCATTACGATGGGCCGGTGCCGGGCGGCCTGATCCCCCTGCTCCTGGATGCGGGCACGGCCTTCGGTTCGGGCGAGCATGGATCGACCGCCGGCTGCCTCGCCTGCATCGGCGGCCTGGCGCGCAAACACCGCCCGGGCCGCGTGCTCGACATGGGTTGCGGGTCCGGGATTCTGGGCATCGCCGCGGCCAAGCTGTGGAACGTGCCTGTGGTCGCCACGGACATCGACGCCGAGGCCGCGCGGGTCACCGCCCTGAATGCCGAGCGCAACGGCGTCGGCCATCTGGTCACCGCCGTCACCGCCCCCGGCTACAACGCCCCCATCGTGCGCCAGGCGGCCCCCTATGATTTGATTGTGGAAAACATCCTGGCCCGGCCGATCCGCCGCTTGTCCAAGGATCTGGCGCGACACCTTGCCCCCGGCGGGGTCTGTGTGCTGTCGGGTCTGGTGGTGCGCGACGCACAATTCGTCATCACCGCCCACCGCCGCCAGGGCCTGCGCCTCGTCCGACATATGACCATCAACGGCTGGCGGACATTGGTGATGGCCAAACCCCGCTAACCGCGTTTCAGCGACTTGAACGCCGCCAATGCCCGGTCCCGCGCCCCTTTGTGGTCGACGATGGGCGCGGGATAGGCGTCCGTCCCCAGTTCCGGCACCCAGCGGCGCACGTAGCTTTCGTCCTTGTCGAATTTCTGGCCCTGCAATGTCGGATTGAAGATGCGGAAATAGGGCGCCGCATCGGCGCCGCAACCCGCGACCCATTGCCAGTTAAACGGGTTCGACGCGGGGTCGGCATCGACCAGGGTATCCCAGAACCAGGCTTCGCCCGCCTGCCAGGGCTGCAACAGATGCTTGACCAGAAACGAGGCCGCGACCATGCGCACCCGGTTGTGCATGGTGCCCGTGGCCCAAAGTTCGCGCATGCCCGCATCGACGATGGGATAGCCGGTTTGCCCGTGCCGCCAGGCGGCCAGCAGGCCGTCGTCGGGCATCCAGGGAAAATCCTGGAACTTGGCGTCCATGGGCCGCTCGGCCAGGTCCGGGAAATGATGCAGGACATGATGGGCGAATTCCCGCCACACCAGTTCCTTCAGGAACGTCTCCCGCCCCTCACCGGCCGGGGCGTCCTTGACGGTGGCGGCCCAGACCTGGCGCGGGCCGATGTCGCCCCAGGCCAGATGCGCGGACAGGCCCGAGGTCGCCGCCACGCCCGGGAAATCGCGCTTCGCCGCATAACCCGTGACCGCGCCGTCGAGAAACATTTCCAGGCGGTCCCAGGCCCCTTGCCCCCCCGGTATCCAGTGATCGGAAAACCCCGCCGCCCAATCGGGTGCATTGGGCACCAGCCGCCAGGCGGCCAGATCGTCGCTTACCGGCCAGGCCTGCGGTGCCGGCAAGCTGTCCGGCGCCGCCACCGGCGGCGGCGGATCGCCGGCGGCGCGGCAGGCCTGCCAGAACCGGGTATAGACCTTGTAACCGCCGCCGGCCTTGGTGGTGATCTCCCAAGGCTCGGTCAAAAGCGAACCATTGAAACTTTCCGCATGGAGCCCTCGCCCCCGCAGGCCCGCCTTGATTTCCGTGTCGCGGGCGACGGAGCCCTTGTCGTAACAGCGGTTCCACAGCACCGTATCGGCCCCCGTCTCCGCAATCAGGGCGTCGAGCACCACCGCCGCCGGCCCCCGGCGCAAGACCAGCCGCGCCCCCAGCACCGCCAGGTCGCGGTCCAAAGCAGCCAGGGAATGATGCAGCCACCAGCGCGACGCCCCGCCCGGCGGGCGCAGACCGGGCGTGTCCTCGTCCAGGATGAAGACCGGCACCACCGGCCGCCCGATCGCCGCCGCCCGGGCCAGGGCCGGATTGTCGGCCAGGCGCAGATCGCGGCGAAACCAGACGATGACGGGCGGGGGCGCGGACATGACGGGCGGGCTCCGGATGCGGATCAGGATACGCACTATACCCCAAGCGGGTGGCGGCGGCCCGCCCCTATGGTATACCGTTCGCGAAACGCAGGCCGCCTTGCGCGGCCGCATCGCACATACAGGAGACGACCATGACGACCGCCTTGAAGAACATTGCCAACCCCCAGGACTTCTACGCGCCGAAAGGCATGCTGATCGGGGGCCGCTGGGTCGAGGCCGTCTCGGGTGCCGCCATCGCGGTCGAAAACCCGGCCAACCGCACCACCGTCGCCGAGGTGCCGCGCGGGGGGGCCGAAGACGTGGACAAGGCCGTCACCGCCGCCGCCCAGGCGTTCCCCGCCTGGGCCCGCACCAATCCGCGCGACCGCGGCCGGGCGTTGCTGCGCATCGCCGACGCCATGGACGCCCGGGCCGAGGAAATGGCCCGCACCATCGCCCTGGAAACGGGCAACGCCCTGCGCACCCAGGCCCGGCCCGAGGCCAAGGTATCGGCCGACATCTTCCGTTATTACGGCGGCCTGGGCAGCGAGCTGAAGGGCGAGACCATACCGCTTGGCGAGAACGTTTTAAGCTACACCCGGCGGGAGCCCTTGGGCGTGGTCGGCGCGGTCATTCCGTGGAATGCGCCGGTCCTGCTGGGAGCGTTGAAGATCGCGGCCGGGCTGGTGTCCGGCAACACGGTGGTTCTCAAGGCGGCCGAGGACGCACCCTTGGGCGTGCTGATGATGGCCGACATCTGCCAGGAATTCCTGCCCGAAGGCGTCTTGAACGTGCTGACGGGTTACGGCGCCGAATGCGGCGGGCCGCTCGCCAATCATCCGGCCATCGCCAAGCTGTCGTTCACCGGATCGACCGAGGTCGGCAAGATCATGATGCGCGCGGCGGCGGAGCGGATCGTGCCCGTGTCCCTGGAGCTGGGCGGCAAGAGCCCCTCCATCGTGTTCCCCGATGCGGACGAGGACTGGGTGGTCGACGGCATCATCGCCGCCATGCGCTTCACCCGCCAAAGCCAGTCGTGCACGGCGGGCTCGCGCCTGTTCCTGCATGCGGACATCTTTGATTCGTTCCTCGACAAGCTGGCGGCCAAGGCGTCGACCCTGAAACTGGGCGACCCGCTGGACGAAGCCACCGACGTCGGCACGATCATCAACGAAAAACAGTTCCGCCGGGTCTGCGGCTATGTCGAGGAAGGCCTGAAGCGCGACGACGCACGTTTGGTCATGGGCGGTCTGCCGCCGGAGACGGGGCCGCTCAGCGAGGGGTATTTCGCCGTGCCGACCCTGTTCGCCGACGCCTCCAACGACTGGCGCCTGGCGCGCGAGGAAATCTTCGGCCCGGTCCTGCCGGTGAAGACCTATCGCCACATCGACGAGGCGATCGAGTATGTGAACGG
>DNMS01000035.1:3858-7763 GCA_003488105.1 Rhodospirillaceae bacterium | reverse complement strand
CTCACTGCCTCACCGTCTCTGTGGTTTTCTATTATTTGAACCACAGAGACGGTGAGGCAGTGAGAAAGGTTAATCCTTCAGGTCTTCCCAGATTTCCTTGACCTTGTCGAAGAAGCCCGTGGATTGGGGGCTCTGGGTCTTCTTGTCGCCGGCGGCATCGAATTCCTTGAGCAGCTCTTTCTGCTTTTCCGTCAGGTTCTGCGGCGTCTCGACCGTGACCTGGACGAACATGTCGCCGCGCGACTTGGTGCGCATGACCGACATGCCCTTGCCCGCAAGGCGCAATTGGTGGCCCGTGGGCGTGCCGGCGGGGATCGTCACCCGCGCGCGCTTGCCTTCGATGGTCGGCACCTCGACCTGGCCGCCCAAGGCCGCCGTGGTCATGGGGATCGGCACCCGGCAATGGATGTCGGCGCCGTCGCGGTGGAAGAAGCGGTGCGGGCGGATGCCCAGAAACAGATAAAGATCGCCCGGGGGCGCACCCCGCAGGCCGGCCTCGCCCTCGCCGGCCAGGCGGATGCGCGTACCATCCTCGACCCCGGCAGGAATGGTGACGGAAAGCGTCTTTTCCTTGTGCACGCGGCCGGCCCCGCCGCAGGTCCGGCAGGGGTCCTTGATCACCGTGCCCCGGCCCTGACAGGCCGGGCAGGTGCGTTCCACCGTGAAGAAGCCCGATTGCGAGCGCACGCGCCCCGCACCCCCGCAGGTGCCGCAGGTGATGGGGGCGGCCGCATCCTCGGCGCCCGTGCCCTTGCAGGGCTCGCAGCCGACGGAGGTCGGCACGCGGATTTCCGCCTTTTTGCCGTTGAAGGCGTCTTCCAGGGACAGTTCCATGTTGTAGCGCAGGTCGGCGCCGTGGCCGCCCGCATGGCCGCCGCCGCGCCCGCCGCGGCCGCCGCCCATGAATTCGCCGAACATTTCCTCGAAGATGTCGCCGAACCCGGAAAAGCCCTGGCCGCCGGCATCGAAGCCACCGCCGCCGCCGCCTGCCTCGAAGGCGGCATGGCCGAAACGGTCGTAGGCAGCGCGTTTTTCCGCGTCCTTCAGGACTTCATAGGCTTCGTTCAGTTCCTTGAACTTCTTTTCCGCTTCCTTGTCGTCGGGATTGCGGTCGGGATGAAACTGCATGGCAAGCTTGCGGTAGGCCGCCTTCAGCTCACCGTCGTCGGCGCCCTTCTTGACGCCGAGAATGTCATAGTAATCGCGCTTGTCAGCCATGATCGAAAGCCCTCCCGGACATCAGGACGTTACAGGCGACGATCCGAAATGGCGCCGGGGGCCGAAGCCCCCGGCATCCCGGATCAGTCGTCCTTGCCGCCCTTCTTGCCCTTGGGGGCGTCGTCGGCGTCCGGATTGACTTCCTCGAAGTCGGCGTCGACCACGGTGGCGTCCTCGGACTTGGCGTCGTCGGCACCGCCGTCGGACGCCGCCGCGTCATCCGGGCTTTCTTCCTGGGCCGCCTTGTACATGGCTTCGCCCAGTTTCATGGAAGCCTGAGACAGCGCCTCGCACTTGGCGTTGATCGCCTCGGCGTCGTCGCCTTCCTTGGCTTCCTTCAGCTCCTCGACGGCGGCTTCGATGGCCGACTTGTCGTCGTCACCGATCTTGTCGCCGTATTCCTTGAGGTTCTTTTCCGCCGAATGGACCAGGGTGTCAGCCGTGTTCTTGGCTTCGACCAGGGCCCGGCGCTGCTTGTCGTCGTCGGCATGGGCCTCGGCTTCCTGGACCATGCGTTCGATGTCGTCGTCGGAAAGACCACCCGAAGCCTGGATGCGGATCTGCTGTTCCTTGTTGGTCGCCTTGTCCTTGGCCGACACGTTGACGATGCCGTTGGCGTCGATGTCGAAGGTGACCTCGATCTGCGGCAGGCCGCGCGGGGCCGGCGGAATGCCCATCAGGTCGAACTGGCCGAGCAACTTGTTGTCGGCGGCCATTTCGCGTTCGCCCTGGAACACCCGGATGGTCACGGCGCCCTGGTTGTCCTCGGCGGTCGAGAAGGTCTGGCTCTTGCGGGTCGGGATCGTCGTGTTGCGGTCGATCAGGCGGGTGAACACGCCGCCCAGCGTCTCGATGCCGAGCGACAACGGCGTCACGTCGAGCAGCAGCACGTCCTTGACGTCGCCCTTCAACACGCCGCCCTGGATGGCGGCGCCGATGGCGACCACTTCGTCCGGGTTCACGCCCTTATGGGGTTCGCGGCCGAAGAATTCCTTGACGATCTTGTTGACCAGCGGCATGCGCGTCATACCGCCGACCAGGATGACCTCGTCGATTTCCGAGGCCTTGAGACCCGCGTCCTTGAGCGCCTTCTTACAGGGCTCGACGGTACGTTCCACCAGGTCCTCGACCAGGGTTTCCAGCTTGGCGCGGGACAGCTTGATGTTGAGGTGCTTGGGCCCCGACGCGTCGGCGGTAATGAACGGCAGGTTGATTTCCGTCTGGGTCGTCGACGACAGCTCGATCTTGGCCTTTTCGCCGGCTTCCTTCAGGCGCTGCAGGGCGAGACGGTCCTCGCGCAGGTCGATGCCGTTTTCCTTTTTGAACTCGTCGGCAAGGTAGTCGACGATGCGGTGGTCGAAGTCTTCACCGCCCAGGAAGGTGTCGCCGTTGGTCGACTTGACCTCGAACACGCCGTCGCCGATTTCCAGAACCGAGACGTCGAAGGTGCCGCCGCCAAGGTCATAGACCGCGATGACGCCGGATTCCTTTTTATCCAGGCCGTAGGCCAGGGCCGCCGCCGTGGGCTCGTTGACCAGGCGCAGAACCTCAAGCCCCGCCAGACGGGCCGCGTCCTTGGTCGCTGTACGCGCCGCGTCGTCGAAATAGGCCGGCACGGTAATGACGGCGCGGGTGACCTCACGGTCGAGCACGCCCTCGGCCCGTTCCTTCAGGGCCGTCAGGATGTGGCCGGAAATTTCCACGGGCGTCAGCTTTTGGCCGCCGACATTGATGCGCACCATGGCGGCGCTGTCTTCCGACGGTTCGACCTGGAACGGCAGATGCCCGGCAACGGCCTTGATGTCGCCGATGCCCCGACCCATCAGGCGCTTGATGGAGCTGACGACACTGTCCGGGCGCATGGCGATCAGGCTTTTCGCCAGCCCGCCGACGATGGGTGAGCCGTCAGGCGCATAGGCAACGACGGAAGGCACCAGGGCCTGCCCGTCCTCGTCGCGCAGCACTTCCACCTTGCCGTCGATGGACACGGCGGTCACGCAATTGGTCGTGCCCAGGTCGATGCCGACGGCGACGTTGGCGTCACCCTCATGCGGGGCCGGAGTTTCGCCGGGCTCGTGAATCTGCAACAGCGCCATGGCTCAGCCCCTTCCGCGCAACTCGGCACGGCGGGCGCGCGTGTCATCGGCAAGCTTGCGCAGGTATTTCAGGCGCGTGATCAGGGACGCAGCCTGATCAAGGTCGTCAGCGGCGAAGGCATCGGACAATTCGCTTTCACAGTCCACGATCTCGCCCTGGGCGCGCTTGGTCACGGTTGCCACATCCTCGGCGGTTTCCGCCTCGGCCAGGGCTTCGCGCATTTCCATGGCTTCCATCAGGACCATTGGGTCGACCGGCGCATTGCCGTCTTCCTTCAGTACGTTCCGGCCCATCAGGCCGGCCAGGTAGGCAGCGCGCGCCAACGGGTCCTTAAGGGTCTCGTAGGCATCGTTAAGGCTGGTTGCCTGTTGCTGGCTCAGGGTCTTCTCCTTGGGCGTGCGGGTGGCGAAACGATCGGGATGCAGAAGACGCTGCATTTGGAAATAAGATTTCTCAAGCGCCGCGGTATCGATCTCGAACCCACGCGGCAGGCCCAAACGCTGGAAATGGTCGGCCTGCCCCGGCGGCTGCACGGCCTTGCAGCTTGGGCAGAAGGGCTCGCCCACCGCCACCGGCCCCTGACAGGACCA
>DNMS01000035.1:1410-3668 GCA_003488105.1 Rhodospirillaceae bacterium | reverse complement strand
TCGCTTGCACCAGCGTCACTTTCCTTTTCGCCGAATATTCCGAAGTTGCATTCATGCGCCGGGATTACCCCCGGGCGGGCGATCACACGTGGAACGACTCGCCGCAGCCGCAGCGCCCCTTTTCGTTCGGGTTCTCGAAGGTAAAGCCGGATTCCAGCTTATCCTCCACGAAATCCATCTGGGTCCCGATGATGAACATGGTCGCCTTCGGGTCGATGAAGACACGCACGCCCTTATCCTCCACGACTTCGTCGAACTCGTTCTTATCGTCCGCGAATTCAAGGGTATAGGACATGCCCGAACAGCCCTTCGTCCGGATGCCGATGCGCACCCCGGCGGACGGTTTGCCACGGCTGGCCAAAAGCGCTTTGACGCGCTCTGCGGCCTGGTCCGTGATGGTCATCATTTGTGGTCGTTCAGTCATGGTCGCCTACTTCTGTTCTGGGCCTTTGCTTAACCCCGCCGGCGTGCAGGAGGCAAGCGCCCCCTGCCGTTCCGGCGGATCGGATCAAGCGCCCTTCTTGGTCTTGTAGTCGGAGATCGCCGCCTTGATGGCGTCTTCCGCCAGCACCGAGCAATGGATCTTGACCGGCGGCAGCGCCAATTCCTCGGCAATCTGGGTGTTCTTGATCGAGCCGGCTTCCTCGATGGTCTTGCCCTTCACCCATTCGGTGATGAGCGACGACGAGGCGATGGCCGAGCCGCAACCGAAGGTCTTGAACTTGGCATCCTCGATGATGCCGTCCTCCGAGACCTTGATCTGCAGCTTCATGACGTCGCCGCAGGCGGGCGCGCCCACCAGACCGGTGCCGACGCTGGTGTCGTTCTTGTCCAGCGTGCCGACGTTGCGCGGCTTTTCGTAATGGTCGATGACTTTTTCGCTGTAGGCCATTTTAGTCTCCTGTTCCTAAGAACTTATTGTAGTTGGTTATTGTGGTCGTTTGGAGGCGGATCAGTGTTCCGCCCATTCGATTGAGGAGATGTCGATCCCCTCGTTGTGCATGTCCCAAAGCGGGCTCATTTCGCGCAGGCGTTCGACCTCGCGGATGATGCATTCCACGGCCTCGTCGACCTCTTCCTCGGTCGTGAAGCGGCCGAAGCCGATGCGCAGCGAGGTATGGGCCATTTCGACCTCGACACCGAGCGCGCGCAGCACGTAGCTGGGCTCCAGCGAGGCCGAGGTGCAGGCCGAACCCGACGACACGGCCAGATCCTTGATCCCCATCATCAGGCCCTCGCCCTCGACGAAGGCGAAGGAGATGTTCAGGTTGCCGGGGATACGCTGATCCATGTCGCCGTTCAGGTAGACCTCCGGCAGGCGGCCGACGATGCTTTGGTACATGCGGTCACGCAGACGGCGCAGGCGTTCGTTCTCCGCCCCCATTTCCTTTTCCGCGATGGCGCAGGCTTCGCCCAGGCCGACACAGAGCGGCGTCGGCAGGGTGCCGGAGCGCATGCCGCGTTCCTGGCCGCCGCCGTTGATCATCGGCACCAGACGAACCCGCGGGCGGCGGCGCACGTAAAGGGCGCCGATCCCCATGGGACCGTAGATCTTGTGGCCGGAAATCGACATCAGGTCGATGTTCATGTCTTCCACGTCGAGGGGAATCTTGCCCACCGCCTGGGCACAGTCGGTGTGGAAGAAGGCCCCTTTCTCGCGGCAGATGGCGCCGATTTCCTTCAAGGGCTGGATCACGCCGATCTCGTTGTTCACGCCCATCACGGACACGATGGAGGTGTTGTCGGTGACCGTTTCGCGCAGCACGTCCAGGTCGATCAGACCGTTTTCCTTGACCGGCAGATAGGTGACCTCGAAGCCTTCCTGTTCCAGGTGGCGGCAGCTGTCGAGCACGCATTTATGCTCGGTCACCACGGTCACGATGTGATTGCGCTTTTCCTTGTAGAAGTGGGCCACGCCCTTGATCGCCAGGTTGTTGGATTCCGTCGCACCCGAGGTGAAGATCACTTCTTTCGGGTTGGCGCCGATGATCGAGGCGACCTGTTCGCGGGCGATCTCAACCGCGTCTTCCGCTTCCCAACCAAAGAAATGGCTGCGCGAATGGGGGTTGCCGAACTGTTCGGAGAAGAACGGCAGCATCTTTTCCACCACCCGCGGATCGGTCGGCGTGGTCGCCTGGTAATCCAGATAGATGGGCGCTTTCCGATTCTTCAGCGTGTGCGGAAGTTCGTTCTTTTCTTGTGTTGTCATGGCGCTCATAGCGTCAATTCCTTCCAGGTGTCGTCGTCTAGTTACTGCG
>DNMS01000035.1:0-1161 GCA_003488105.1 Rhodospirillaceae bacterium | reverse complement strand
CCAGGCGGCGGTGAATGTGTCGATGTCGTCTGCGGTCGTGGTCCATCCCAGGCTGACCCGGATGGCCGATTTTAAATCGTCTTCATCCGCGCCCATGGCCGCCAGCACATGGCTGGGCGCGACCTTGCCGGACGAACAGGCCGCCCCGGCGCTGACGGCAATGCCCGCCAGGTCGAAGGCCATGACCTGGGTCTCCGACGACACGCCCGGCATGGTCAGGCAGCTTGTCGTCGCAAGTCGGTCACGATCCTTGGCGAAAATCTTGGCGTCCGGTACGGCGGCCGTGATTTCGGCCTCCATACGGTCGCGCAGAGCGTTCAGACCCTGCAAGCGGTCGATATCGGCCTTGGCCGCCTCGGCCGCGCGGCCGAAACCGGCGATACCCGGCACGTTTTCCGTACCCCCCCGGCGCGAGCGTTCCTGCCCGCCGCCGCGGATTGCCGCCGTGGCCTGATGGCCGGGGGCGACGATCAAGGCGCCGACGCCCGGCGGCCCTCCGATCTTATGCGCCGACAGGGTCATCATATGGGCACCCAGGGTGGGGAAATCGATGGTCAGTTTGCCCGCCGCCTGAACCGCGTCGCAATGGAACACGGCGTCGTATTCCGCCGCCAATTCGGCGATCCGCTGGATCGGCTGGATCACCCCGGTCTCATTGTTGGCGAGCATCACCGATACCAGGGCACGGCCGCCCTCGACCCGGTTCAGCGCATCCTTCAAGCAGGCATCCAGTTCCGCCAGATCGATCACGCCGTCACCGTCAACGGGCACCTGAATAAGGTTGTCCGCGCCTTCCAGCACCGACACATGTTCAACCGCCGAGACGAACACGGGCCCTTCGGCCCCGCCCTTGGGAAGATTGGCCAGGGCCAGGTTATTGGCCTCGGTCCCGCCCGAGGTAAAGATCACGTCCTCGGCCCGGGCACCGACCAGCGCCGCGACCTGTTCGCGCGCATCCTCGACCAACATGCGCGCCCGGCGGCCGGCGCCGTGCACCGACGACGGATTACCCGTCGCGGTCAGCGCCGCGGCCACGGCCTCGGCCGCTTCGGGCCGGACCGGCGTGGTCGCGTTATGGTCAAGATAGATGGTCATCGGGGTCTCGGACTTGTTCTTTCTATTGGGCCGCGACGGTCGCGGCGCTGTTGCGTTCCTGTTCCT
>DNMS01000082.1:1831-3630 GCA_003488105.1 Rhodospirillaceae bacterium | reverse complement strand
CCGGCCATTTGCAGGCCGGATTCAATGGCATCCGGGATCACTGACCGGGCCCCGGCATCGATGAGGCGCCGGGCGTGTTCATGGTCGCGGGCCCTGGCGATAATCGGCGCGTCAGGGCGCAATTTGTGAAAGGCTGACACCATCGCTTCTGCGGCGGTAACGTCATCCACCGTAACGACAAACATCATGGCACCGTCGACGCCTGCGCTATGCAGGATTTCCGGTCGCGCGGCGTCCCCCAGATAGGCGCGCCAACCAGCATTGCGGGCACGCGAAACATTGAAGGTACTGCGTTCCAGCGCGACGACTTCGGCGTCTTCCGCCGCGAGGATACGCGCGACGGCATGTCCGACCCGACCAAACCCGGCAATGATGACGTGGCCCTGAAGGTTTGAGAAATCTTCTTCCAGCGTATGCGCCGGTTCGGGCCCGGCCAACTTGTCTGACAAGAAGCCCCCAACCTTTCCGAGCACCGGAATGAGCAACATGGAGAGTCCGGCAATCGCGGCCATCAGCCCGGCTGGCTCCGGGGCGAGCACGCCTATGGCGGTGGCCGCGGCGATCACGACAAAGGCAAACTCCCCGGCAGGCGCGAGCAGGAAGGCGGCCTCGATGGACATCGGGGTCGGCCCGGCAAACAGACGCAGGGCCCCGAAACCGATGACCAGTTTCAGGACGAGCAGTGCGCCGAGCCCGGACAGGATGACCCAAGGCTGAGACAGGATCGATGGCAGGTCGAGCCCCATGCCCACCGTCATGAAGAACAGGCCCAGCAGGATGCCCTTGAAGGGTTCGAGATCGACCTCTGTCTGATGCTTGAACTCGGTTTCGCCCAATAGCAGGCCCGCCAGGAACGCGCCGAGCGCAAGTGAAAGGCCCGCCGTTGCCGTGATGGCGGCCGCGCCCACGACGGTCAGCAGGGTCAGCGCCATCAGAAAATCCCGTCCGCCTGCCGCCGCCGCAAGGCGAAACATGTGCCGCAGACCAAAGCGGCCAATGATCACGATCACGATGATTGCAATGACACCGTTGAACAGGGCTTCGAGCAGAATTTTCGTGACGTCCTGACCGGCCTCTATGTTGGCAAAGCCGACAAAGATCAGGATGGGGGCAACGAGGATGTCCTGAAACAATAGCACGCTGAGCGCGGCGCGCCCGACCGGTTGAGCGGCCTGCTTCTGCTCGATCAGCAGCTGCATGACGATAGCGGTCGACGACAGTGCAAGCGCCAGCCCGGCGATGATGGCGGCCTCTGCCGGCAGGCCGATCTGCCATCCGATGAGACCGATGGCGAGCGCGCTGATCCCTGCCTGAAGTCCCCCTGCGCCGAACACGGCCCGCCGCAGGGCCCACAGCTTTTCAAACGAAAACTCGAGCCCCAGCAGGAACAGGAGGAACAGCACGCCCAGTTCGGCAAAGGGCGCGGCGGCTTCCGGTTCCGAGATCGAGACAAATTCGAGTATGGGATAATTGTGGGAAAGCGAACCCAACGCGTAAGGTCCAAGCGCGATGCCGGACAACATGAATCCGACCACGGCGGGCAGTTTCAGATACCGGAAGACCGGAACCGCCACACCCGCCGCAAACAGGAAGACGATCGCGTCCTTGATCAGAATCTCGTGTCCTGGTTCTGCCATGCCTCGCTATGATTACCTTGTCTGGTTTGCCTCAGCTGCGCCGGGCCTTGAAGAAATCCTTGAGCAGCGCGCTCGCTGTCTCGCCCGCTGTCTCGTCCTGCTCGACCTCCGGCCGCCAGTGGCAGGTCGGTTGCTCGAAAAAGCGCGCGCCATGAATCACCG
>DNMS01000082.1:1390-1663 GCA_003488105.1 Rhodospirillaceae bacterium | reverse complement strand
TCCCCTAGACGCCGCCGCAGCGCGCAGGGCGACAATTTCGGCATGGGCGGTCGGGTCATGCCCGGCAATCGGGCGGTTTGCACCCTCGGCCACGATCTCGCCTGTCTCCGGATCGACCACCACGGCGCCAACCGGCACTTCGCCCGCCTCGGCCGCCTCTCGCGCCAGTTCCAGCGCGCGGGTCATGGGATCAGCGAGAATTGTCATATGGATGGGATCGCCTTACACGGGCGCAAAGTAAAGGGATTGCCTGTCGAATGCGCATCATTGCCG
>DNMS01000082.1:0-1193 GCA_003488105.1 Rhodospirillaceae bacterium | reverse complement strand
TGTCGAATGCGCATCATTGCCGGAGAGCACAAGGGGCGCGCCATTGCGGCGCCGAAGGGTCAGGGCACGCGACCGACGGGAGACCGTGCGCGCGAGTCGATCTTCAACATGCTGGCCCATGCGGACTGGGCACCCGAGATTGACGGCGCGCGGGTGATCGATCTGTTCGCGGGCTCCGGCGCGCTGGGCCTGGAAGCCATGAGCCGGGGCGCCGCGTTCTGCCTTTTCGTCGAGACCGATCATGGCGCGCGCGGCGCTATCCGCGACAATATCGAAACACTGGGACTGTTCGGAAACACGCGGCTTCACCGGCGGTCGGCGACCGATCTGGGCGAGAAGCCCGCCAGCGCCGGAGTCCCCTTCACGCTCGCCTTCCTCGACCCGCCCTATAGTAAGGGCCTCGTCGAACCCGCACTGGCCGGCCTGGTATCTGGAAAATGGCTGGCCGAGAATGCGCTTGCCGTGGTCGAGACCGGATCGGACGAAACGATCACGCCAGACGGATGGGAGCCGGTCGAGACACGCGACTATGGCGCAGCGCGGATCTGGTTCCTGAAGCGGGTCTAGCCCTCGAAAAATTCCCGGCGCAAATCGAGGTGGGTCTGGTTGGTGCCGATCAGTTCTCCGCATTCGCCAAGCCAACCTTCCGCCGCCGCCCGGCCAATGTCCCTCAGCTTGGTCAGGAAGTCCCAGCTCGTATCGTATTTGGTCCTTAGGCTGAACTCCATGAGGTCTTGCCCACCCTTGATGGCATGGATGTTCAGACGGCGGTATTTTTTGAGCATTGGCTCTTTCAACATGCCATCATCAAGCAATCGCTGGACAAAGGCGATGGCACGCAGCTCTCCGATCAGGGCGGCATTAAAACTGATCTCGTTCATCCGGTCTTGAATCTCCCCGGCACGTTTCGGCACACCGTCGCGGCGGATCGGGTTGAGCATGACCAGCAATACGTCACGCGGGGCGCCGGAATAGATCAGGGGAAAGAGGCTGGGATTGCCCATGAAGCCTCCGTCCCAATAAGCCTGCCCATCAATCTCCACGGCCTTGAAGGTTTGCGGCAGGCATGCCGAGGCGAGCACTGCGTCGAGGGAGATGTCCCCATCACTGAACACGGTGACATGGCCGGATTCGACATTCGTCGCCGACAGGAACAGTTGGATGCCCGACTCATCCACTTTCGAAAAGTCGAT
>DNMS01000091.1:8101-8741 GCA_003488105.1 Rhodospirillaceae bacterium | reverse complement strand
AACACGCCTATTACCTGGATTACCAGAACCGGCGGCCCGATTACGTGGCCGCGGTCATGGGCCACCTCATCAACTGGGACTTCGCGGCGCAGAATTTGGCGCGGCCGCGCTTGGCGGCAAGCGCCGCCGGTCCTCAGATATGGAACAGCGCGGGGGGTTGAAGATGGTGCCGTCGGACATCCGGTTCTGGTTCGGCTATTTCTTCATCGGCCCGCCCGCGCCGGGAAAGCTGCATCGCATGCTGGGCCTGGGGGCCCGTCCCCGCGAGGCATCGAACAACGACCATCGCTGCGAGGTCATTCCCTTCCCCGGTGCTGATCATGTGACGCCGCGGCCCGTCGAGGTTCCCCGCCCGGTCTGGGACCGCGCCCGCCGGAATGCCGAAATGATCTGGAGCCACCCGAAGACGCAGGGGGCTTTCGTCGTCCAGCGGCTGGTCGCGATCACCCTTGCGGTCACCCTGGCGTCTCTGTTCGAACGGATATGTGAGTAGGGCCATGGACGGAATGATGATGAAATCGACACTCTGCGCGCTGCTCGGCTGCCGCTACCCGGTGCTTCAGGCGGGGATGGGCGGTGTCGCGCGGGCGGACCTGGTCGGTGCGGTGACCCGTGCCGGCGGCTACGGTTTCCTCGGCAT
>DNMS01000091.1:7704-7894 GCA_003488105.1 Rhodospirillaceae bacterium | reverse complement strand
GTGCGCGAAAGCCCGGATTTGATCCGCCAACAGATCGAGGCCGTGCGGAACGGCACGGACCGGCCGTTCGGGGTCAACCTGATCCCTGCCGCGACCGATTCCCAATTGCTCGATGACGAACTGGCGGCCTGCTTCGATGCCGGCGTGCATTCGATCTGCCTGTTCTGGGATGTTTATCCGGACATTATCA
>DNMS01000091.1:6024-7553 GCA_003488105.1 Rhodospirillaceae bacterium | reverse complement strand
CATTATCAAGCGGGCCAAGGACCATGGCTGCCTGGTGTTCCATCAGGTCGGCACGGTCGAGGACGCGCGCCTGGCCGAACAGGCCGGCGCCGACGTGATCATCGCGCAAGGGGAGGAGGCCGGCGGGCATGTCCACGGCACGACATCGTCGCTGGTTCTGGTTCCCCAGGTCGTGCGGGCGGTATCCGTTCCGGTGGTTGCCTCGGGCGGGTTCGCTTCGGGACGGTCTCTGGTCGCGGCACTGGCGCTGGGCGCGGCAGGGATCCACTGCGGCACGGCGTTTCTGGCGACCGAGGAATCCTTTGCCCATGCCTATCATAAGGAACGGGTCGTCGGCGCGCGTTCGGAAGACACTCTGCGCACCGACCTGTTCGCCATCAATTGGCCCGTCGGGGCGTCGGTGCGGGTCATCGGCAACAGTCTAACGGCCAAGGCCGGCACCGCACGTTTCGGCCATGATCCTTATTTGCGAAAGCGCGAACCCATCGCCCTGGAGGACGATCGGCCGATCTATCGCTACAGCACGGATTCTCCCCTGCGCAACATGCGGGGTGAGCTTGAACAGCTGGCCCTGTTCGCGGGGCAGGTGGCGGGCGAAATCGACGACATTCCCACCGCTGCGGTGCGGATTGAGAGGATCATGGCCGAGGCGGCCGGGATCGTCGCCGCCCTGTCGGGTCGTTTCGAGGAGGTTGAGTAAATGGAATGGCGTGAGGTCAACAAGTGGCGGCGGGAAACGCGGAATGAAATTCTTGTCGCCAGGCTGGCGCGGCCGTTGGCGGTCCGCAAGGCCACCCGGGACAAGATCGTGGCGCATCTCAGCCGTGAAATGCCCTGGCTCGGCCGGGACGGGTTCGGTTTTTACTGGCCGTTCCGGGGCGAACTGGACCTGCGTGATTTTGCCGCCGCGGCGACGTCCGGGGGCGGGGCGATGGCCTTGCCGGTGGTCGTGAAGGAAAAGCAGCCGGTCGAATTTTGGGAATGGCAGCCGGAGACCAAGATGGTCCCGGGGGTGTGGAGCATCCCGGTTCCGGCTTCGCGCAAGCGGGTTCAACCGCCCGCGTTGCTGATTCCGTTGTTGGGGTTTGACGATGCCGGGTACCGGCTTGGCTACGGTGGCGGGTATTATGACCGGACCCTGGCCGCCTCGACCGAAAAACCCCTGGCCATCGGCATTGGTTATGCCGTCGATCACCTGCCCACCATCCACCCACAGCCGCATGACATTCCCATGGACGCGATTGTCACGGAAGAGGGTGTGCGGTGGATCTCGGCGCGAAACCCGCTTGCGGCGGGGGGGCTGAGTGCCGGCGATGCGGGAGAGCCGCCCTGCATGATGAGCGATGCCGATCCCGCCTATATGGGCTATCTCACGGATGAGGAGACGGCCGCGTTTCTCAATGAACTTCTGGAAGGGGAGCGGGCCGGGGCGCGCGGCGTTATCGAGATGGCGCGGGCAACCCCGGATCTGGAACTTCGTGTGGCGCTATCCGCAGTGGCCCAGGACGAGGCCCGGTACTGCGCCATGC
>DNMS01000091.1:0-5898 GCA_003488105.1 Rhodospirillaceae bacterium | reverse complement strand
CCCGCCATATCGAACGCCTGGGCGGTCAGCCCAGTATCGAAACCGGCGCGTTCCTGGACAAACTGCGGGACACCGGGGAACAACAGGCCAAGATCGAATTGTTGAACAAGGGGCAGTCCTGGGTCGCGCGGCGGCTGGTTGAGTTCCTGCCGAAAATCGCCGACCCCGATCTGTATGACGATTTGTGTGAAATGCGCGAGGTCCATGACCGCAACGTCGCGCGCTGCGCGCGATTCACCAAACTGCCGGCCTGACGGCTGGTTCATGAACCACGGGGACGGCGGCCTTCCACGGCATCCGCATCCCCGCAGCAGATCCCCGGACGGCCTGCCTGCCGCCCGGGGATCGTTCCGCCGATTGTGTTTTTCCTTTAGATGCTGCAAAATTTCCGACACTGTTCCGGCCCCATCCCGGAACCTGCGGGAGGCCCATGATCCAGACGACGGCAAAGAAGGCGGCCGGATGGCTTGGCGAGATGTCGGGTGCGGTCGCCGATTTCGGCACCTTCCTGCCGCTGGTCATCGGCGTCCTGGCCGTGCGGGGATTCGACGGCACGGGCGTGCTGACCGGCTTTGGTTTGTTTGCCTTGGCGGTGGCCCTGGTCTACCGGCGGCCCATTCCCATTCAGCCCATGAAGGCCGTGGCGGCGCTGATCATCGTCGGCGCGGTGACCCCGGCCCAGGCCATGGCGAGCGGCCTGATCATCGGCGGGGTGCTGGCGGCCCTGGCCGCGACCGGCATCATTACGCGCATCGCGCGGTTGGTTCCCAATTCGGTCATCATGGGGGTGCAGTTGGGGGTCGGGGCGCAGCTGGCGCTGCTCGGATTTCAACATGTGGCGGACGAGCCTCTGTTCGGTGGTGCGGCGCTCGCCCTGCTGTTGCTGCTGTTTCTCACGCCCTACCGGCATCTGGGATCGCTGGTCGTCGTGGTGACGGCGGCGGCGGCCTTTCTGATGACCGGCGGCACGGGGTTGACGCTGGGCGGGCCGGGGCTGCATTTTTCGCTGCCGACATTCCCGACTTTGGCGGATTTTCAGGCGGCGCTGACGACCACGGCCCTGCCGCAGCTGGCGCTGACCCTGTCCAACGCGGTTCTCGCGACCTCGGCCATCGCCGCCGAATACTTTCCCGATGATGCCAAGGAACGCACCAGCCCCCGGCGTCTGGCCCTGTCGACGGGAATTCTGAATGTCGTGCTGGCGCCGTTCGGCGCCCTGCCCATGTGTCACGGGTCGGGCGGGCTGATCGCGCAGTACCGTTTCGGCGCGCGGACCTGGGTGGCGCCTGCCCTGTTCGGGTTGTTCTGTCTGGCGTTGGGTATCGGCTTCGGGCCGCAGGCACGCGATGTGCTGATGCTGGTCCCGGTCGGCGCCGTGGGGGCGATCCTGGCCGTGGCGGGGACGGAAATGGCCCTCAACCGCCGGGTTCTCGGCGTCAAGCCGAGTTGCCGTGTGGTCATCTTGCTGACCGGCGTCGTCTGCGTCGGCGTCAACATGGCCGTGGGCCTGGTCGTCGGTCTGGCGGCGGAAGCCCTGCGCGGCGCCTACTACCGCCGCCGCGGCGAAACCTCGGGCACTTGAACGCCTAGACCCCCAACATCACATCCGACGCCTTGATGATGACCGTCACTTCCTTGCCGGCGGCAAGGCCCCGGCTTCTGACCTGTCTCCGGGGCATTTACAGGCTTTCATAAAATTGCATAATTATGCAAATATTACGGAATGAGAGATGCCGGATTATCGGGTCGGAGGATCAAGCCCATGCGAATCGCCGTTTTTGTTGCCTGCTTGTTGATGTCCGGAGGGGCCATGGCCGATACCGTGAAACTACATGCGGCGGGCAGCCTGAAGGCCGCCCTCACGCAGATTGCCCGTGATTTCGAGACGACATCGGGCCATAGGGTCAAAACGGCGTTTGGGCCGTCGGGCCTGCTGCGTCAACGCATCGAAAAGGGTGAGCCGGCAGAAGTCTTCGCCTCGGCCAACATGAAGCATCCAAAAACTCTGGAGAAAGCGGGCAAGGCCGGGCCGGTGCGTATGTTCGCGCGCAACAAGCTCTGCGCCATCGCCCAGCCTGGCGTGGCGATGGCGGCGGACACGCTGTTGGACGTGCTGCTTGATCCCAAGGTCACGGTCGGTACCTCGACGCCCAAGGCCGATCCCTCGGGCGACTATGCCTGGCGGCTGTTCGCCAAGGCGGAAAAGGTCAGGCCGGGGGCGGAAAAGACGCTCGACGCCAAGGCGCTGAAGCTGACCGGCGGGCCGACCTCGCAAAAAGCGCCCAAGGGTCGCAACCAATACGGCTGGGTCATGGAAAACAAGCGCGCCGACGTATTCTTGACCTATTGCACCAACGCGGTGCTGGCGCAGAAAGAGGTTCCGGGTCTACAGATTGTCACTGTGCCGGACGCCCTTTCCGTCGGCGCCGATTACGGCATTACCCTGATCACGGGCTCGCCCAAGGCGGCGACGCAGCTGGCCGATTATATCCTGGGCCCCGACGGCCAGAAGGTGCTGGCCCGCTTTGGGTTCGACGCTCCGGAAAAATAGGGCCAGGGTGGATATCGTGCGAATCGTTTGGATGCGGCCGGTGCTAATTGGGATAAGATATCGCCGAAAACCTGATGCCGGTGGTTCCTGCGGACGCCTTACTATCCGATTTGCGTAATCGATATCCGGTTTGCGCGGCAAAAGATCGCCCGCCGCCTATTCGCGCTTTTGATCCTCGGGTTTCTCCCTCTTAATCCCGAATAACAAGCAGCAAATGACAAGCGCGAAAGGGGGCGCGCGGCAGTTGATGGCGGTTTGGCAGCATAAAACTGCCCTTGATCATAAAACAGAGTGCTTTGTGTCTTGGGTGTCCGAGCGTATATGAAGTATTCCATCGATTCCTCATAAAAATGCATTGCATTGTATTCGCATGAAGGGTCGGAGGGGGGGAGTTTGAAGATATTTAAGGCAGCGTTTCGTCTTTTTACTCTCTCGATATTTTTATACACTTTCAGAGCGATTCGCTTTGTAATCGGGGTCATGAAAAAACTCGGCCTGCAACAGGCCGTAGCGGGGGTATCAGTGAATAACGGATTTGTGTTTGGTGTTCGGCGGAGTAGCCTGCCGATTGTGGCGTTGGCTGCTTTTCTTGGTGGGTGCCAAACCCTAAATTTCGATACGGCAATGGCGCCATCCGACACCGGCGACGGGTCGTCTGTGTCGGCGCAAATGTCTCAACCGCGAGAGGTCACGGTCCTGATTCGGGAGGGTGAGCAGGCCCTGCGGGACAAGGATCTGGACAAGGCGCAACGCCTGTTCAGCGGCGCCCTCAAGCTGGATATCACCAACGCGGATCTGCAGTTTCTCAATGGTCTCGCCTATCACCTGATCGGCATTTCCAAGGATCGCTCCAAGCTTGAACTGGCCGAACAGGGGCTGCTGCTCGCCCTCAAGTTCGACCCCAGCCATCTCGCGGCGCGCTATCAGTTGGGCCTGCTTTACATGGATCAACGCCGCTACGCGCTGGCTCAGGGGCACCTTGCCGCCGTTGCCCTGCACCGACCGAGCGATGCTGCTCTGCTGTACAATCTGGCAGCCAGTTCCTATTACAGCCACGACCCGCAGATGGCCGAGGCGGCCCTGAATCAATTGGCCAAGGTCGCGCCGGAATCGACGGCCGACCCTGACATCTTGTGGGCCCAGGCCCTGGTCAAGGCGGCGCTCAACGACAACGAGGCCGCGAAGGGTTATCTCAATTCCTTCCGCGACAAGGATGCGTCCGAAGGGCAGGTCAAACAGCTTGAACGGCGGCTTCACTCCTGGCGCGGGTTCTACGAACACGACGCCAAGGTCATCCCGGCCCAATTCGGCCAGCAGAACCCCTATGGTGCGCCGTCCGGTCAGAGCAATCCCTACGGGGCGCCGGCCAATCCATACGGCAGCGCCCCCGCGGCTCCCTTTGGCTCGGATTCCGGGGCGGGTATCGCGCCGGGCGCCGCCACGGGGGGGCTGCAGAATGGAAACAGCATGGTCGTCGTCGATGTCGTCATCATCGGCACCCAGGAAGACGTGCGCGAAACCCGGGGCATCAACCTTCTGAACGGGCTGCAGCTTCAGTTCGGCAACCCGACGACGGGCGCCTACGGCTTCGGATGGTCGCGCAACAACATCAACGACAAGATCGACAGCGGTCTCGACGAGAACACGCGGACGATCACCAATCAGATCGGCATTCCCGCCGTGACCTATTCGTTGAACATCGCCAACTCAGCCAACTCGGAAAACGAAATCCTGGCCAAACCCAGCCTGGTCGCCCAATCGGGTCTGACGTCCGAATTCTTCTCGGGTACGGAAATTCTTGCCGCCGCCGTTTCCGGCGGCGATGGGGATTCGGTTTCCGTGCAGAAGGAAGTCGGGGTCAAACTGGCGGTGACGCCGGAAATTCTCGAAAACGACTTCCTGCGTTTGCACGTGGTCGCGGAACGGACCTTTCTGACCGATCCGGCAAGTTCCGTGCTGTTCGAATTCCGCCTCGACACCACCAAGACCAACGTCAATTCGACGGTCACCATGCGGTTCGGCGAAACCCTGATTTTGGGCGGGCTGAGCGAGCGTGAAACGTCGAATGCCAAGGATGGGGTGCCGACGCTTATGGATATCCCGGGCATCAGCCTGTTGTTTTCCGAGCGGTCCAAGCGTCACTTTGAACGCTCGATCCTGATTCTGCTGACGCCTCGGCGCCCGCAGTACACCCGTCAGGCGGAAGACCACCGCAAAAAGACCCGCGAACGTTTGAGCGATCTTGAACGTGATCTGGAGCGTCTGTCCAAACGCCACGAAGATTGGTTCACCCCGCGTCCGACATTCAACCAAATCATTGATACCTTGAAGAAACGCGAGTTCTTCGAGGAGTTTCGTTCCGGCGATTTCCGTCTCAGGGCCTGGAACGAAGACCCCCGAAATTTCGAACATATCGCCAGCATCCAAAAACGACTGGCGAACAATTAGAAACCAAAATCGACTCTGAGCGGTGGGACGCATGAACCCCCATCCGACGCGGTTGCCTGCGATTGATTAGGGAGGTTAACGCATTGTGATGGTGAACAACGTGTTTCTGCGCGGGATAGCCTGTGCGGTCCTTGTGGCGGCGCTGTTGCCGCTTGTCGGCGGTCGACCCGCGACGGGGCAGTCACCGCGTGCCAGCGCGCCGCCGGCCGGTGAAACGGTCAAGGCGACCTGGACGCTGATCCCCGGCCGCGCCAAGGATTTGTCGATCAACGCTGCCGCCATGGCCTATGCCGTGGGGAGCGACGGCGTTGCCCTGCGGTGGCGGGCGGTCAGCCAAAAATGGGCCAGAATGTCGGGAGGTTTCGCGCGCATTACCGCGGCCGAAGGCAATCGGCCCTGGGGCGTGACCCCGGACGGCAACGTCATGCGCTTCAACGGCCTGTGGTGGGAACCGAAAGGCGACAAGGTCGCCGACGTGGCCGGCGACGCGGTCGGAAATATTTATATCGTCCGACTTACAGGCAGCGTCGAGAAATGGGAGCCGCTGTCGCAAAGCTGGAAAGCCGTGCCGGGTCAGTTGGCGCGGCGTATCGCCCTTGATATCCGGGGCAAGCCTTGGATCGTCACGCCGGCGGGACAGATCATGCGCTGGGAAGACGGGGCCTGGATCACCATGCCGGGCATTGCCCGTGACATCGCGCTCGGCGCCGACGGCTCCGCCGTCATCGTCGACGGCAACGGACAGCTGCGGAAACTGCGCATGTCGCCCATGCGCTGGGTGCCTTACGAAGGGATCACCGATGTCGTTGCCGCGGGGCTTACCCCCAACGGCGGCCCCTGGGTAACCTTGGCCGACGGGCGCATTTTCGCCACCGTTCTGATCCGCGATCAGGTGCCGC
>DNMS01000086.1:1288-11238 GCA_003488105.1 Rhodospirillaceae bacterium | reverse complement strand
CCGCGATCTGATGGCGCGGGCGGCTGCCGGCGATCTGGACGGCGTCATCTATCACCACATGACGGGTTTCATCGCCGCAAACCGCCAGGATGACGGGGAACTGACGGCCGTCGTTCGCGCCTCGGCCCGCAACGTCGGCCCGGAAGCCTATCAGCGCCAGCAGACGGCCATCATCAATCGCCCGGACAACCGGCCCAATCTGGACCGGATCGCCTGCCCGACGCTGGTCCTGTGCGGCAGGCTCGACGTTATGACGCCGCCCGCGGTGCACGAAGAAATGGCGTCGGCGATCCCCGGTGCTAAACTGGTGGTCGTCGAGAACTGCGGCCATCTTTCGCCCCTGGAACGGCCCGAGGCGGTTAGCGCGGTGCTGCGCTATTGGCTTGCCGAATAAGGAAGAACAGATGCTGATAAAGCCCGAACTGTCCTGTCTGGTCGTCATCGACATCCAGGACAAGCTGGCCCCCGCCATGCAGTCGCCGGCCAGGGTCATCCGCAATACGGCGCTGCTGATGCGCGCCGCCGACCGTATGGGCGTGCCTGTTCTGATGACGGAACAGTACCCCAAGGGGTTGGGCCACACCGTGCCGCAACTGCAGGGCATCGCGCCCCAGGCTCAGGTGTTCGAGAAGATTCATTTCTCCTGCATGAACGAGGAACTGTTCCAGCAGGCGTTCGAGGCCACGGGCCGCCGACAAGTGGTCATCACGGGGATGGAGGCGCATATCTGCGTCATGCAGACCGGCGTCGATCTGATGGACAAGGGGTATGAGATCTTCGTCGTCACCGACGCCACGGCCTCGCGCAGCCTGGAAAGCGAAAAGGCTTGCCTGGATCGCTTGGGCGCGGCCGGGGCCGGCATCGTGACCACGGAAATGGTCATCTACGAATGGCTGGGGCGGGCCGGAACGGAGGCCTTCAAGGAAATGCTTCCGTTCATTAAACAGTCTTGATTATCAAATAATTGAAACAAAAATTTAAGGTGATTTCTGAATGACTTCCCTGCGCCAGCCCGGCGGTGTGATCCTGCCCTTCAAGGATAAGCGTCCGCAGATTGATGAAACCGCCTTCATCGCCGAAAACGCCGTCATCATCGGTGACGTGACCATCGGCGTGAAGTCGTCGATCTGGTATTCCTGCGTACTGCGGGGGGACATGAACTACATCCGTATCGGTAACGATACGAACATCCAGGACGGCACGATCGTGCATGTCGATTCCAAGGGCTATCCGACCATCCTGGGCGACCGGGTCACGGTCGGGCATATGGCGTTGCTGCATGCCTGCACCTTGAAGGACGACGCCATGATCGGCATGCAGGCCTGCGTGATGGATGGTGCCGTGGTCGGCGAGGGATCGTTGATCGCCGCCGGCGCCCTGGTCACGCCGGGCAAGCAGATCGGCCCCGGCGAGGTCTGGGCCGGACGGCCGGCCAAGTTCCTGCGCAAGGTCGGGCCCAATGACCAAAAAATGCTGGATTACATCTGGCCCGTGTATGACGACCTGAGCGCCGAATACCGCCTGGCGGGCCACGACCTGCGCAAGTTGAGCCGCAACATCCGCACGCCTGTGAGCGACTGAGGCCTGTCCATGGCAGCCCCGCAACCGGATAGGGACACGGACCTACTCGCCACCGCGCAGGGCGGCGACCGGCGCGCCATCGCCAAACTGCTGTCCCTGGCCGAAACCACGGGTAACGCCGCATCGAAATCGGGGGCCGCAGACAGTGACCTGATGGCCCGGGTTTACCAAGCGGCGGGGGCGGCCCATGTAGTCGGCGTCACCGGGCCGCCGGGGGCCGGTAAATCGTCCCTGGTCAACGCCCTGGTCAAGGACCTGCGCAAACGGGGCCTGACCGTCGGCGTCATCGCTATTGATCCCTCCAGCCCGTTTTCCGGCGGCGCCATCCTGGGCGACCGGGTGCGCATGGGCGACCATGGTGGCGATGACGGCGTGTTCATCCGATCGCTCGCGACCCAGGGCGCGATGGGCGGGTTGGCCCGCCCGGCGCTGGATTCCGTCGACGTGCTGGACGCTTGCGGGTTCCAGGTCGTGGTGATCGAAACCGTGGGCGTCGGCCAGGACGAGGTCGATGTCGCAGCGGCGGCCCATACGGTGATCGTCGCCTCGCCGCCGGGCCTGGGCGACGGGGTCCAGGCCATGAAGGCGGGGATTCTGGAAATCGCCGATATCCATGTCGTGACCAAGGCCGACCGCGCCGATGCGGACCAGACCGCGGCTGATCTGACTGGCGCCCAGGATTTAGGCCTGACGGGCCGCCAAGGGCAGGGCGTGTCGGGAACCGGCTGGCGCGTGCCGGTCATCGCGACCAGCGCCAATACAGGCAAGGGGATCGCCGATCTGGCGCAGGCCGTGCTCGACCATGGCGCCCATCTGGCCGCCAGCGGCGAGGACAGGGCGCGGCGCCGGCGCATCGCGCTGATGCGGCTTGAGACGGCGGCGCTCGACCACATGCGCCGGGAATTCAAGCGCCTGGCGCCGGATATGGCCGATCTGATCGATGATCTGGCCGAGCGCCGGGCTGATCCGCGCGCCGCCGCACGCCTGCTCATGGAAAAGGCCCTGACGCCCCGATAAGGGGCGGGCGCCGACTATTTCACGACCAGGATCAGCCCGCTGACCGCCGCGATGGTCAGGATGGCGATGCGCAGGCGGTCGCGGTTGACATAGCGCCGGGTGATCGGGGCCAGGGCCAGGCCGACCACCACGCCGGGCAGCAGCACCAGGGTCCGGCCGGCCTCGGGCGCGCCGAATGACCCGACCAGGGCCAGGGCCGCCACCGCCGACAGATAGGCGGCCGTGAAATAGGCGCCCAGCATGGCGCGGGCGACCCGGGGGTCGGCATTCTGAAATGCGAGAGAGATCGCCGGGCCGTGCAGCCCGGCCATGGTCCCCATGACGCCGGAAATACCGGCGGCGATAAGCAGGCTGCGCCCCTTGGCCGCGACCGTTTTCCCCATCAGGCTGACGCCGACGGCCAGCAGGATCATGACGCCGAACACGCGCTGCAGATCCATGCCCTGTACGGCCAGGAGGGCGGCCGCGCCAACCACCGTGCCCACGGCCAGGCCGATCAGACAGGTCGCCAGCATGCGGCGGTCGATGGCGTCGCGTTCGCCGTAAGCCGTCAAGGCCGCCAGCACGGTCCCCGCCAACAGCATGGGGCCGGGCACGAAGGCGGGATCGAGCAGCGCCAGCACCGGCGCCGCCAACAACGCGAACCCCAGCCCCAGCGCCGCCTGGAACGCGCAGCCGAAGGCCATGGCGCTGATGGCGATGAGGATTGTCGTGAGGGTCAGGCCGTCGAAGGTCATCGACGCATGATAGCCCTATCCCCGGGGCGGCGCGCCGATGGAAATGCGGCGCAGGTAATCCGGCTCTGGGGTACCCGGCTTCAGGCGGTCATCGGCCACGGGTTCGCCCACCACCGTGGTGATCGGCACGATCCCGGCCCAGACGTTCAGATCGTAATCGGGGTCATCATCGATGGGCCCGCCCGCGCGCACCTTGGCCGAGCCTTCGTCGATGGTGAGCGCGCAGATGGTGGTGCCTTTCAGTTCCTGGTCCGTGGTTTCGCGCAGTTCCTCCCAGCGGCCGGGGGTCAAGCGGTCCGTGAAATCCTTCAAGGTCGCCAATTTCTCGGCCGGGTCCTCGATCATCACCGCCTCGCCGAACAGGGTCACGCCCCGGTAGTTGACGGAATGGTGGAAGCCCGATCGCGCCATGACCAGGCCGTCCAGGTGCGAGACGGTAAAGCAGACCGGCACGCCGCTGGTCACCGTGCGCAGCATGCGGCTGGCCGCCGATCCGTGCCAGTAAACCCGGTCGCCGTGCCGCCAATAGCAGGTCGCCGTGACATAGGGCGCGCCGTCGATCACGTAACCGACATGACACATCAGGCCCGCGTCCAGGATCGCGTCCACCGTGGCGCGATCGTATACGGCGCGCTTGGGCACCCGTTTGACCTTGGAGCGCTCGGTGACCCGCAGGTCGGGGAAAGTGGGCATGGTCCGGTTCCTTTTCACATGATCGAATACTGCCTTGCCGGCAATGATGATCTCCCTGTACCGTGCAATTTGGTTCTTAAGAAAGAGCCATATTTGTATTTTTGACGGGACCATTGAAATGACGGCTTCGGGGGGCGTGAAACTGGGGCGGGATTCCCAGCTGATCGATCTGGACCTGGATCGGTCCGGCGCGCAGCCGCTGAACGAGCAGCTTTACAAGGGGATCAAGGGCCTGATCCTGGCCGGGGTTCTGCGCTCGGGCGCGCGTCTGCCAGCCAGCCGCATCCTGGCCCGCGAACTTGAAATCTCCCGTAACACGGTGCTTGCAGCCTATGATCAGCTGTTGGCCGAAGGCTTCACCGAAGCCCGGCCGGGGGCGGGCACGCGGGTTTCCGTGGATCTGCCGGATTTGTCCGGCGACCTGCGCGCCGCGGGGCCGCTGCCCGCGGACGCCAAGGCACCGCCGCCCTTGCCGGCGCGGGTGCTTGATCTGATATCCCGTCATTCGCCCGGGCCGGGAACGCACCGTCCTTTCCTTCCGGGCCTTCCGGATGTCGCGGCCTTTCCCTTCGATGAATGGGGCCGCGCCGTGGGCCGCTTTTGGCGGCGACCGCCTCTGGCCTTGCTGGACGACCGGGACGGCCGCGGGCATGCGCCCCTGCGCCGGGCCATCGCCGACTATCTGGTTGCCGTGCGTGGGGCAAAATGCACCGCCGATCAGGTCATCATCACGTCGGGTGCGCAGCAGGGCATCGATCTATGCGCGCGCGTGTTGTTGGAACCGGGCGCATCGGTGGTCATGGAAAACCCCGGTTATCGGGGCTTGGTCTCGGCCTTTTCCTCGGCCGGGGCCAGGGTTGTGCAGGCGCCGGTGGACGGTGAGGGGTTGGATGTGGCCCATGCGCGCAAGCTGGCCCCGCATCCGCGCTTGCTGGCGGTGACGCCGTCACATCAGTTTCCCTTGGGCTCGACCATGTCCCTGGCGCGCCGCCTGGACCTGCTGTCCTGGGCGCGGGATGCCGGGTTTTGGGTTTTGGAAGACGACTACGACAGCGAATACCGCTACCGGGGGCGGCCGCTGGCGGCCCTTCAGGGATTGGATGGCGGTGACCGGGTGATCTATGTCGGGACCTTTTCCAAGGTCATGTTTCCGGCCCTGCGTTTGGGGTATCTGGTGGTGCCGGAGCCGCTGATCGATGCCTTCGTCCGCCTGCGCGGCGCTGTCGACGACTTTCCCGCCTTGGCCATGCAGCCGGTTCTGGCCGATTTCATGGAGTCAGGGCGTTTCGGCGCCCATGTCCGGCGCATGCGGCAGATTTACGGGGAGCGGCAGGCGGTCTTGCGGGACGAACTGATCACACGGTTCGAGGGGCTGTTCGATGTGCCCGACGATGATGCCGGCATGCAATTGACCGTTACCCTGGCGTCGGGTGGGCCGGGTGGCAACCTGGCGGACGGGGCGATCACCCGCGAGGCAGCGGCCGTCGACATTAC
This sequence comes from Rhodospirillaceae bacterium, assembly GCA_003488105.1. The sequence goes on along the minus strand of DNMS01000086.1, from coordinate 5,716 downwards.
CGCACGTGCCTTGTCCGGTTACTACGCCGGGCCTGAACGCCGCCATGGGCTGGTCCTGGGATATACGGCTTATCCCGCCGATGCGCTAAAACGCGCGGCGGGTCTATTGGAACCGGCCGTGGGACGGGCGCTTGCAGGCGGTCAGGAAACGCGGATCTTGACGTAGGTGCCGGGCGCGTCGTCCAGGGCGGGCAGATTGCCGTCGCCGGGGACGCGCGCTGGCACCGTTTGCTTGCCAGACAATTTCTTGACCCAGGCGTCCCAATCCAGCCACCAGGATCCCTCGTGCTGCTTGGCCTTGTCGAACCAGGCGTCCGGGTCTTTCGGCGTCTGAGAATTTGTCCAGTAGCAGTATTTGTTGGCGGACGGTGGGTTGATCACGCCCGCGATATGGCCCGAGGCCGACAGCACGAAGCGGATCGGGCCTTTGTATATCTGCGTCGCCGCATAGGTTGCCTTCCAGGGCGCGATATGGTCCTCGCGGGTCGAGATCATATAGGCAGGCACATCGACCCGGGTCAGGTCGATGGGCGTGCCCGCCAGGGAGATTCCGCCCGGCGTGGCCAGCTTGTTTTCCAGATACATGTTGCGCAGGTAGAACGCATGCATGGCGGCCGGCATGCGGGTTGAATCCGAATTCCAGAACAACAGATCGAAGGGGAAGGGGTCCTTGCCCAGCAGGTAGTTGTTGACCACGAAGGACCAGATCAGGTCGTTGTCGCGCATCATGTTGAACACTTGGCTCATGTGGCTGCCTTCCAGGTAGCCCTTTTCCGCCATGTGTTCCTCAAGCAGGTCCAGCTGCTCCTCGTCGATGAACACGCCCAGTTCGCCAGGTTCCGAAAAATCCGTCATGGTCGTGAAGAAGGTCGCGGAGGCGACCCGGTCGGCAGTGTATTTGGCGCCCACCGGCTGCGCTGCCAGATAGCCGAGAGTCGATGCCGTCAGGGTGCCGCCGATGCAATAGCCGATGATGTTGACACTGTCCTCGCCCGTGGCGTCCTGGATCGCGTCCATGGCGGCCAGCGGCCCTTCGAGCATGTAATCCTCGAAGGATTTTCCGGCCAGGTTCTCCCCCGGATTGACCCAGGACACGACGAACACCGTATGCCCCTGGTCGACGGCCCATTTGATGAACGAATTCTTTGGCTGCAAATCCAGGATATAGAACTTGTTGATCCAGGGCGGCACGATCAGAAGCGGCCGTTTCGCCACCTTGTCCGTGGTCGGCGCATATTGGATCAACTGCATCAGGTCGTTTTGGAACACCACCTTGCCCGGGCTGACCGCGATGTTCTGCCCCAGGGTGAAGGCCGTTTCGTCGGTCATGGAAATGCGCAGTTGGCCCTCGCCACGCTCCAGGTCCGTCAACAAATGGTCCAGGCCCTTGACCAGGTTCTCACCCTTGGTGTCGAGGGTGCGCTGAAGAACCTTGGGGTTGGTGGCTGCGAAATTCGTCGGCGCCAGGGCGTTGACCCACTGCCGGGTATAGAAGGTGACCTTTTCCCGCGTCTTGGGGTCCAGGCCGTCGACATCACTGACCGCCTCGCGGATCCAGTTCGAGGTCAGCAGGTAGGACTGCTTCAAGGTGTCGAACAGGACGTTTTCCGACCAGGCCTCGTCCTTGAACCGCTTGTCGTCCGGGGCGGGCTCGGCCACCGGGGCGGCGGCCTCGCCGTTCAGGCGCTTCGACGCAGCATCGAATAGGTCGGCATAACCCTGCCACAGTTTGGACTGCGCCTCGGCCAGCTTGGCCGGGTCCAGCAGCATGGCGGCCCCCAGTTCGAAAAACGCCTTGCCGACCACGAGCGGATCCGGAATCTGAAATCCGTGCTGTTCCGCCTGGCGGTCCCAGAATTGCTGCATGATGCGCTGACAGCGTTCGTTCAGCGCCTGGGCGGCGCGTTGTGCCGCCTCCGCATCGGGAAACGGCGTTTCCGGGCCGGCTATGGCTTTCGCGGCGTCGACGCGGGGCGGAGATTTCTCGGATGTCTTGGTCATGCGGCCAGATTCCAGCAATGGACGGCGACGGCTGACACGAGTGTACCGTCCTTTGCCGAGCCGCGCCACGGGTTGGCCTTGTATATTACCCGGCATTGAGCGCTTTTCCCCGGCGGGTCCGCCCGCTAAAAGCATGGCGGGGGCCCCCCTCGGGGACAACGGAGGACCCATGCCCGCACGATCCGTGACCATGACTTTGCCCAGGTGGACGGCCCTTGCCGTGTTTTCCCTGGCGGTCCTGCTGTTGCTTGCCCCCACGCCCGAAGGGTGGGAGCCCAAGGTCCTGCGCGGCAGCGCCCTCGTGCTGTTCGCCATGGGCTTCTTCGCGACCGGCGTGATGCCCGAATTCGTCACCGGCCTGGCCTTCTTCGCCGTCGCCTCGCTGATTGCCGTGGCGCCGGCGGACGTGATCTTCGCCGGTTGGTCGTCGACGGCCCTGTGGCTGACCTTCGGCGGCTTGATCGTCGGTATCGCGGTGACCCGCACGGGCCTGGGCGGCCGCCTCGCGGCGCGCCTGACCGGCCTGTTCGGCGAAACCTACAAGGCCCAGGTCGCGGCCATGGTGCTGGTCGGCGTGGCCCTGTCTTTCCTCATGCCGTCGACCATGGGACGGGTGATCTTGTTGGTGCCGATCGCCCTGGCCCTGGCCGACCGCCTGGGCTTTGCCGAAGGCCGGAACGGGCGGTATGGGCTGGTTATGGCCGTGGCCTGCGGCACCTGGATGCCGGCCGTCGCCATCCTGCCGGCCAATGTGCCCAACATGGTTCTGGCCGGCACGGCGGAAACGCTTTACGGCCTGCATTTCACCTACGGCGCCTATTTGCTGCTGCACTTTCCGGTCACCGGCGTGCTTAAGGCCATCGCCATCTATTTCGCCGTGCTGATGCTGTTTCCCGACCGCGCCGACACATCCACTGGTCGAACAACGCCGGCAACACCCATGAGCCGCGACGAAAAGGTTCTGGCCGTTGTCTTGACGATCACCCTGGCCCTGTGGGCGGTTGATTTCTGGCACGGCATTTCACCGGCCTGGATCGCCCTGTCGGCGGGCGTGGTCTGTCTGCTGCCCGGTGTCGATCTGGTCACCAAGGACGATTTCATGACCCGCTTCAACACGGCCTCGGTGATCTATATCGCCGCCGTGCTGTCCGTGGCCGCGATCATCGTCGATTCCGGCGTGGGCCGGGAACTGGCCGCCCGCATCCTGCCGTTGCTGCCGCTCGACCCGGCGACGCCCGCGACCAACTTCGCGACACTGATCGGGCTGGGCTCGGTCACCGGCATTTTGGCCACGGCCCCAAGCGTGCCCGCCGTGCTGCCGCCGTTCGCCCAGGATCTGGCCACGGCCACGGGCTTTCCCCTGGTGACCGTACTGATGACCTTCGTGCTGGGCTATTCCACCATGTTCCTGCCCTATCAGGTGCCGCCGCTGGTGGTGGCGCTGCAACTGGGCGGGGTCAGTTTGCGCCAGGCCGGACGATTCACGCTGCTGCTGGCGGCCCTGACCATCGTCTTTCTGCTGCCGCTGAGCTTCCTGTGGTGGCGGTTCCTAGGCTATCTGCCGTAGGATCAGGGCATGAGCATCGACGGCCCCATTTCCCAGATCACGACCCTGACCTGCCCCATGTGCGAGCATACGGCGACCGAGGTCATGCCGACGGATCAGTGCATCTATTATTACCAATGCATGGAATGCGGCAGCCTGTTAACGCCGGAACCGGGCGACTGCTGCGTGTTCTGTTCCTACGGCTCCAACGCCTGCCCGCCGGCCCAGGCCCGTTCGGGCCGGCCCTAGCCTAGATTCCGCCCAGGCGGGTGTCTTCCTCGGTCGAGCGGTACTTGTACTGTAGCCCCACGGCCATGCCCTTCAGGGGGACCATGATGCCGAGGGTCAGCAAGGTGCCGAGGGGAATCCACAACAGCAGGTGGACCCAGACAGGGGGCTCGTAGACGACTTCCAGCGCCAACGCCAATCCGACGATGATCCCGCCGATGATCAGCAGCACCGGCACCACCGGCCCGTCGCCCGTGTCATGGCCATGGAAGCTCATGCCGCAGACGTCGCAGGTATCGGCAACCCTGAGGTAACCTTTGAACAGGCGGCCTTCGCCGCAGCGGGGGCAGCGTCCGCGGATGCCGTTCATCACCGGGGAAGCGCCGTCACCGTCCGCATTGGGGGATGGGCTGCTCGCAAGGTCGTTCATGGTCAACTCCTGAAAATTCTACATCCCCCAGTCGTGAATTGAAGATACGGCGGCGACGCGCCGATTACCAGAAGCCGCTGATGAAAACCCATAAAAGAAAACGCTCCCCCGAGGGGGAGCGTTTCCAAAACCAAAGGATGGTGTTCGTCTTAGAGAAGCTGGGTCGCGGACCCCTTGCCCCACCAGTAGATGGCGACGAACAGGAACAGCCACACCACGTCGA
>DNMS01000086.1:0-1068 GCA_003488105.1 Rhodospirillaceae bacterium | reverse complement strand
ACAGCCACACCACGTCGACGAAATGCCAATACCAGGCGGCGGCTTCGAAGCCGATGTGCTTTTCCGCCGTGAAATGACCTTTCGACGCCCGGATCAGGCAGATCAGCAGGAAGGTCGTCCCGACGATGACGTGGAAGCCGTGGAACCCGGTGGCCAGATAGAAGGTCGACGGATAGATGCCGTCCTTCAGACCGAAGGCCGCGTGGTGATATTCGTAGGCCTGGAAGCCCGTGAAGATCATGCCCAGAACGACCGTGTAAACCAGCCAGCGCGCGCACATCTTGTTGTCGCCGTGGCGGATCGCGTGGTGGGCGACCGTCACCGTGGCGCCCGAGGTCAGCAGGATCAGGGTGTTCAGGAACGGGATGTTCCAGGGATTGAAGGGCAGGATGTCCTTCGGCGGCCAGGGTACGGTCGCGACGTTCGACAGGAACGGCACGCTGGCATGGAAGAAGGCCCAGAAGAAGGCGAAGAAGAACATCACTTCCGAAGCGATGAACAGCAGCATGCCAACCCGCAGCCCGTGTGAGACCACGTCCGTGTGGTACTTGCGGGTCAGGCTTTCGGCGATCACGTCCTTCCACCAGCCGTAGAAGGTGTAGAACATGATCACGAAACCGGCCGCCATCAGATACCAGGGGCCGCCGTGCATGAACCAGATGCTGCCGCAGGCCGTTATCAGGGCCGCCACCGATCCCACGAGGGGCCACTTCGAGGGCTCCACCATGTGGAAGGGATGATTACCGCCACTCGCCATTCTTTTTACTCCCTTTGGTCGTTCGTATGGGGAACCGGGGTTCCCGTAAGCCTGTCAGATGGAACCGGTCAACCGCCCGGACGCGCGTCGCCCGTGGCGACGGCGCTGGTCTTTTGAACCGCGGGGGCGGCGTCGGCCGCCCGGTGAAACGTGTAGGACAGAACGATTTCGCGCACGTCCTTGGTGTTCGGATCCGTGAAGAACTCCGGATCGACATAGAACTGCACCGGCATGTCGACCTGCTGGCCGGCCTGCAGGGTCTGTTCGGTAAAGCAGAAACAGTCGATCTTGGTGAAATAGATGCCGGCCTT
>DNMS01000307.1:941-6588 GCA_003488105.1 Rhodospirillaceae bacterium | reverse complement strand
GGTGGTGACGTTGTTCAGCGGCACGCCGGCGCCGGCACGCTTGGAGGCGTTGCCGGTCAACGCCAGCGCCCCCGCCGTCATGCCGTGAAAGGCATTGGTGAAGCTCACCACGTTGGTGCGGCCCGTAACCTTGCGCGCAAGCTTAAGCGCGCTTTCCACCGCATTGGTGCCGGTGGGGCCGGGGAACTGGATTTTGTAGTCCATCCCGCGCGGCTTCAAGATCACTTCGTGAAAGGTCTTGAGGAACGTTTCCTTGGCTTCGGTCCCCATATCAAGGCCGTGTATGATGCCGTCTTCGGCCATGTAATCCATGACGGCCTCTTTAAGCTCGGCATTGTTATGGCCGTAGTTCAACACGCCCGCACCAGCGAAAAAGTCGATGTACTGCGTGCCGTCCTGGTCGGTCAGCTTGGCGTCCTTGGCTTTGGCGAAAACCGTGGGGAAGTTGCGGATATAGCCACGGACATTGGATTCATGTCTTTCGAAGGTTTTCATCGGGTAATCCTCGTTAGGTAATGTCAGAGATGGGTGCAATCACGTAGAGGTCTTCCGCCTCGTGACCATGACCATCGGGGAAATCGGCGGCGGTGAAGCCGGTGCGAACGTCCAATTCAGCATTACGGCTTTTGGCGAAAGCCGCGAACAGCGCGGCGGAGGCCTTGTTTGACGACGTCACCGTGGCTTCCATGGTGCGCACGCCTGCGTTTTCTTCTCGCGCGAGCAGATTGTCGAACATCCGTTTCGCGATGCTGAGGCCGCGAAAATCCGACAACACGGCCACCTGCCAGATAAACAGGACATCCGGGCGCGACGGAATGCGGTGCGCCATGACGAACCCGGCGGGTTTTCCATAAACCTCGGCAATTGCACAGGTGCTTTGGAAATGGCGTCCCGCCATCATGTATGCGTAAGGGGAATTCAGGTCCAAACCGCCCGCGTCGCGCGCCAGTTCCCACATCAACGCGCCTTCGCCTATGGATGGCGCACGAATACCAACACCATCAACGTCAAGTAAGGCTTCAGTGTCGGGGATTTTGACCTCGTTTGGTGTAAAGGAGCCCTCGACAATGGCAGTTGAAGTATCCGTGAGTTGGGCTGTCAGTGTTTGGTCGGACATAAATTTTTCCTGATATTTTTCTGGGGATATGAACGTACGGAAAGAGCCGTGCTCGCATCCGCGAGCACGCTGGTTCAATTGTCGGCCCAAAGGGCCGACTGGTGTCGGTATCAGTCCTGGAAGGGGATCAGGTGTTCAGAGTGCGGCATGGCGTATTTGCCAATGAACACCCAGGTTGGGGCAACGGTGCTGCGAACGCACTCCGGAACTTCTGCGGCTTGTTTGCGCAGGGTCCTGGCGTCACCTTCGGCAGTAAGGCCCACGATCACTTCATTGGTGCTGAAATCATTATCAAACATCCCGATAAACCATACTATTTTTATCGGAAATGTCAAATTACGGCCCTGTCCCACACGTCACCAGAACCGATAAATGGCTGATTTCCGGCTGTTTTAAGATGTTCCCCTTCGGGGCATAACATCGCCGCATGAGACCTGAAAACGGCCTGCCGCTCAGCCGCCCGGATAGACCAGACCTGACTCCAGAATGATCGCCAGGATAACCTGGCGATCGTTCAGGTTGGCGTATTTCATGTAGAACATCAGGATATCGGTGGCGCTGATCAGGGCACGCAGGCGACCGTCGTCGACCACGGGCAGATGGCGGAACCCGCCCTGCTGCATGATCGCCATGGCCGTCGAAATCTCGTCATCCATGTGGCAGGTTCGGACGTCCTTGGTCATCACGTCATGGACCAGCATGGCGCCGGCCCCTTCCGGGTGTTCGGCGAACACGCGCACGATGTCGCGTTCCGAGATCACGCCCGCGACGACCGTCGGGTCGTCGCAGCAGACCAACACGCCGATCTTTTCGTCCGCCATCACGCGGGCCGCGTCGACCGCTAGATCGTCAGGCGAAATGGTCGAGACGGCCGAGCCCTTTTCCTCGACCAGGCGGCGCACGGTCTTGGGGATGCTTCCCCCGTCGTCAGGCAAATGTTGTTCCATAAGTCCCCCTTCTCGCTTCCCCTGTTCTAGGCCCGCCGGGTGACCGTATCCTGACGGCTCGGCCGAATTTTCAGCCCGCCAGGCGCGTTCCCGCCGCCGCGCCGCCGAACATGGCTTCCATCTCGCGGCGGATTTGGGTGGCGCTCAGGCTTTCGTCGACGGCGACGTCGGCCCAGGTCAGCATGGCGTCCTTGGCCACGGGGCGGATGACCTTCAACTGATGGGCGAGGCCCAGCGGCAGACGTCCGTCAGCCATGGATTTGGCCGCCGGCTGCAGCTTGCCGAACACGGTCGCCCCGCCTTCGCCGTCGAGCGTGTCGCCGGGGGCAAGGGCGCGCTTGGCCGTCGCCACCACGTCGGCGTTGAAACAGGTGGCGACGCCCGTGGGCTCGCGCCTCAGGCCGATGGAGGCGACGGAAAGGCCCAGTTCCAGGCCGATCATGTGCCATTTCTTGTAGTTGCACATGTAGCGGCCCGAGGGGTCGGTGGTGACCTGATATTCCTCGAAACAACGGCGGATGTAGTCCGTGTCGGCCTCGACGCAGACCCAGACCCCCTTGCGGATATCATGGGGGATCGGCGTGCCGTCGGGGCGCAGGGAGGCGACGGCCTCGACCAGGCCCTTCTTTTCCAGAACGCCGCCCTCGTCGCGGGGGCGCATCAGGGTCGGGATGTCGTCGATGGAACCGGGCGGGAAGGCCAGGCCGTCTTCGGGGGCTTCCAGCCCCGTCGCATTGGCGATGGCGGCAGTCTCAATCGCGGGCTTGGAGCCGTCGAGGAAGGCGTTGAACATCTTGGGATTAAGGCCGCCGGCCTTGGCCTGTTCGGCGGTCAGGCCCCAATGATCCCACACCGTGTCCGGCGTCGATTCCCGGAAATGCGGCAGCCATTTGTGGCCGCGCCCGGCGGCGACCACGGGAAAGCCCGCCGTCCGCGCCCAATCGACCAGCTCACACGCCAGCGCCGGCTGATCGCCGTAAGCCAAGGAATAGATCACCCCGGCGTCCCCGGCCTTGGCCGCCAGCAGGGGGCCGCAGAAGGCATCGGCCTCGACCGTCACGTTGACGACATGCTTGCCGGCGGCGAAGGCGGCCAGGCAATGATCGACCGCCGCCACGGGATTGCCCGTGCATTCCACGATGATGTCGATCGCGGGATGAGAGATCAGGGCCTGCCAGTCGTCGGATAAAAACGTCTGCCCCGACGCCACCGCGGCGTCGAGCGAGGCCACGTTGGTCCGCGCCGCCGACCAGCCGACCCGGTCAAGGTTGGCCCGCGCATTCGCCGGATTCAGGTCGACCACGCCCGCGACATGCACGCCCGGCGTCTTCGGCGCCTGCGCCAGGTACATGGAGCCGAATTTGCCGGCGCCGATCAGGCCGACCCGGATCGGCCGACCTTCGGCCGCACGGACCTTCAGCAGGGTGAACAGATTCATGGATGTCTCCTCAACTTGCGACACGCAATTCCAGGAGCCCCCCCGGGTCCGGCAGTCTAGTAAACCGGGCCCGACCGTCAATGATCAAAGTCACAGGGTGAAGTCGTGGGTCGCGGCCCCCGCTGCCTCGTATCCACGCACCCGCAGCCCCCCCGTGGCCGCGTTGGCGGTGACGGCAAGCCGCGTGGTCGGGTTGAGGATCGGTGGGACGACCCAGTCGAACCCGTCTTCGACCCCGTCCCGGCAGGCCTCCATCCGGGCGAAGCGGCCCAGACTGTCGGCGCCCCGCGAGCGGCCCGTGAAGGGCCCCGCGATCCAGTGGTTGGCGATGGCGGCGCTGCCGCCGTCACGGATGAAAGCGTCGGTTTCCGTGCGTTCGATGACACAGCCCTCATGGGCCTCCGTTCCCGACAGGGAAAAGAAGGCGGGCACGGCGATCGGGGTTTCGGTCAGCAGGGTTTTCGCCGCGTCGTAAGTTGGACAGATTTCGAAGGCCAAGCGCAGCAGATGCGTCGGCGGCATCAGGCGCCGCCGCCACACCCGGGTCCGCTCGATCGCCCAGTCAAGCCAGCAACTGGCGGTGCATGTCTTCATGGGCGGTTGGTTGAGCGCCGCCGTAAAGCGCCCCGGCGCCATGGCCGTGGCCACGCCCACGAACCCTGGCCAGGTGACGTTGAGCCAGTCCCCCGTGTCACCTAACTGACGCGCGACGACCACGTTGCGGCCCAGGCCGTGGAGCGGCCAGTCGAGGGTGCGCAGCATGCGGTTGCCGCGGCCCGACGGCGGACGGCCCACGGCCGTGGTGCACGACCATTCATAACTGAGGTTCAGCATGTAGACCCCCGCGTGGTCCAATTGGGCCGCACAGGCGTCGAGATCGGCGCGGTAGGGCGTCGGACAATCGGCGAGCCAACGTTTGGTCAGCCGGTCACCCAGTTCCAGGAATAGGGGGCCATAATGGTCACGGCCCGCGCGGAACAGATCGTTGAAGCGCGCCCGTTCGGCCTCGGCCATGGCGGGCGGGCCGCCTTGCCCGGCATCGACCAGGGGGATCACCGGAAGATCGGCGGGGGTGCTGAGGTCATCCATGGCCTGAATATATCCTGGAATGCCGTAAATTCGGGGAAATCGACGGTCGGGTCTTTTCAAATCCACCCCAGTCTGGCATGTCCGCTTGTCCGCGCCGCCGTCCAGACTATAATTTCCCGCCTGAAACGGAGTTTCCATGATCCCGCGTTATTCCCGCCCCCAGATGGCCGCCATTTGGGAGCCCGCCAACAAGTTCCGCATCTGGTTTGAGATCGAGGCCCATGCCTGCGACGCGCAGGCCAAATTGGGCGTGATCCCAGAAGAGGCCGCCCAGACCGTCTGGGAAAAGGGCAACAAGCCCTATGACGGCGCGCGCATCGACCGCATCGACGAGATCGAGCGCGAGACCAAGCACGACGTCATCGCCTTCACCACGGAACTGGCGGAGCATATCGGCGACGACGCCCGCTTCGTCCACCAGGGCATGACGTCGTCGGACGTTTTGGACACCTGCCTGGCCGTGCAGTTGAAACAGGCGGCGACGATCCTGCTTGACGATATCGACAAGGTTCTGGCGGCGCTGAAGACCCGCGCCCTTGAACACAAGATGACCCCGGTGATGGGCCGCAGCCACGGCATTCATGCCGAGCCGACGACCGTGGGCCTGAAGCTTGCCCGGTTCTACGCGGAATTCCAGCGCGCGCGCTGGCGCCTGGAAAACGCGCGCGACGAAATCGCGACCTGCGCCATTTCCGGCGCCGTCGGCACCTTCGCCAACATCGATCCCTTCGTCGAGGAATACGTGGCCGAAAAGATGGGCCTGTCGCCGGAGCCGATTTCGACCCAGGTGATCCCCCGCGACCGCCACGCCATGTTCTTCGCGACGTTGGGCGTGGTCGCCGCATCCATGGAAAACCTGGCCACGGAAATCCGTCACATGCAGCGCACGGAAGTGCGCGAGGCCCAGGAATATTTCGCGCCGGGGCAGAAGGGTTCCAGCGCCATGCCGCACAAGCGCAACCCGATCCTGACGGAAAACCTGACCGGCCTGGCGCGTATCGTGCGCATGGCCGTGGTCCCGGCCCTGGAAAACGTGGCGCTGTGGCACGAACGCGA
>DNMS01000307.1:0-823 GCA_003488105.1 Rhodospirillaceae bacterium | reverse complement strand
ACGCATGATCGGCCCCGACGCCACGGTGACCCTTGATTTCGCCCTGGCGCGGCTGGCCAGCGTGGTCGAAAAGCTGGTCATCTATCCGGCCAACATGAAGGAACATATCGACAAGTTCGGCGGCATTCACGACGCCCAACGGGTGCTGCTGTTCCTGACCCAGAAAGGTGTCAGCCGCGAGGACGCCTACCGGATCGTGCAGCGCAACGCCATGCGGGTGTGGAAAAGCTTCGGCATCGACCCGGACGACCCGGACAAGCCGGCCCATCTGGATGCCGAGGACGAAGAAGCGCAGTCCTACGACAACCGTCTGATGTTCTTCCTGGAACGGGATGTGGACATCAAGAAGCTGTTGACGCCCGAAGAACTGAACGCGCTGTTCGAGGTCTCGTCCCTGGCCTATCACACGGCCCAGGTCGATACGGTGTTCCGCCGGGTGTTCAGCGAATAGAGCGGATGACGCGGAATGCCGGACCAGCCAACGCCTCTGCCCGGCTTTCCCATGAAATACATCGTGTTCACGTCGGCGCGGGGCGAGGCCCCCGTGCTGTTCCCCCACGAATTCACCCATAGCTGGGTGGCGGGCGAACTGCGTCCGCTCAAACCCGTATCGGCGGGTTTCGTCGAAATGGATGCCCAGGGGCAGATCCGCTGCTTCGGGCATTCAAGCAGCCTGAACCTGCCGTCGCGCGGTGCGGCGGACGCGGAACTGGTGCACCGTCACCTGAAGGGCGACACGGCATAGCCCGCCACACCCGTCCGTCACCCCCGGACTTGATCCGGGGGTCCATGGACCGGGCGGGCGTGGATTGCCGGGTCAAGC
>DNMS01000411.1:10771-11159 GCA_003488105.1 Rhodospirillaceae bacterium | reverse complement strand
GATCGCGCCCAATAGAGGTCGATTCCGTCCTCGAACAACACGTAGACATAGCTGTCACCGAAGAAGGAATAGCCGCGCACCACCGCAGCGCCGGGCACCGAGAGCATCGTGGTCGTGAGAGGATAGGTGACTTGGTTCTCCACAAGCTGCGGCGCCTGGCCGGGCCACGTCGTCCGGATGATCACCTGGGTGTCGGACAGGTCCGGAAGCGCGTCCAGGGGCGTGCGGGTCAATGAAATGATCCCCCAGGCGGTAAGCAGCAGGGTGGCCAGCAAGACCAAAAAACGGTTGGCGATCGACCAGTAAATTAGACGGGCGATCATTTCGACTCTCCCGCGGAGGGTCCGTTCCGGGGCGTCAGGGAAACGATCATTGGCGCATCTCCCTC
>DNMS01000411.1:3455-10539 GCA_003488105.1 Rhodospirillaceae bacterium | reverse complement strand
CAACTTGAAATCCATGGTCATCGCCGGCCATTGCAAGGCCTGGATCTCGGGATGCACCAAGGTCAGGGCATCGGCCGACACTGCCTCGACACGCGCGGTCGTTTCATAGGTCCTGGCCGCATTGGACTCCGGCGTGCTCATTGGCGGCGGGGACATGCGTGCCTCGACTCCCTTCAGGCTGGCCTCGGAATCGATAAGAAACTGGCCGGATAGGACAACCTTCTGGCCTTTTAAGAGACCGCTTATGATCTCACTCCGGCCATTCTGCTCCCTACCAACCTCTACTTCGGTGGGACGGAACCCGTTATTGTCCTCGGCCACCATAACCAAGGTGCGTCGGCCTGTTCTGATCAGCGCTTCGGAAGGCACCAACAAAACCATTCTGCTTTGCTCATCCAGAAGACGCATCCGAACGAACATTCCGGGGACAAGAAGTTCCTCTGGATTTGCCAATTCCAAACGCGCCTTGCGCGTTCGGGTCGTGGGGTTCACCTCGGGCAGCAGGGCCTGTACCTTGCCCTCGAATATCTTCCCGGTCAGGCCGGGCGCCTGCGCCGAAACCGGACTTCCCGCGCGCAATTTCGCCGCCTGGCTTTCTGGCACTTCGGCATGCGCCCACACCGTCGAAAGGTCGTTTATCCGGGCCAGAAGCATTCCCGAATTGACCGTGCTGCCCTCGCGGGCCGTCAATTCGGTGACGACGCCGTCATGCGGTGCGACGATCGTGGTGCGCGCCTGCACCTTGCCCGTGCGTTCGACATTCTCGATCTGGCGATCATCCATGCCGGCTTGCCGCATGCGTTGCAGAGAGGCCTCGACAAGAGGTTGAAGATCGCGCCCTTGCATTCGACGGACGCTAAGGTAGTCCTCCTGTACGGCAACCCAGTCGGGTACATAAAGTTCGAACAACGGTTGACCCTTGGTGACGCGGTCCAACGTCGCGCGGACATGCAGCTTCTCGACAAACCCGGTCGCGCGGGCCTGGATGGCAGACTGACCGCGTTCGTTCCAGGCGATGGCGCCGACCGCCGAAACTTCCTGCGAGAGGACGCCGTCAACGACCTCTCCGACGCGAAGGCCGAGATTTTGCTGGATACGCGGGCTGACGGTCACGGTTCCCGGGTCCGATCCCTCGCCCCCCGAATACGCGGGGACGAGCATCATATCCATGAACGGCGACTTGGCCGGGGAATCGAACTTTTTCCCCGGCACCATGGGGTCGTGATAATAGAGAATCCGACGATCTGTCAGGGGGTCCGTATCACCGGCCTTGAGGCCGCTTTCCATGTGGCGGCGGGTCGCTCTTTCTCCTTCGGGAATTCCCCAACTGGAAGGGTCTTCTGGCGCCGCGACGGTCATCGCCTGTGCCTCCATCAAACCAACCGAAGGAGATTGGGGCGCCGCGTGCGACATGCCGAGGCGATAAAGCCCAAAGCCGGCCGCGGTGATCACGCTGATCGCGAGCAGGCTCATCGATATCTTTTTGCTGTTCATTGTCCCGGCTCCTTGTCGGATTTGGAATTGGTTGCATCGGCTGACGCATCGGGTTCAGGTATGAGAAACTCCAACCACGCCCAGATGGCTGCGGCCTGTTTTTCGATTCGCAATCTCTCCAACTGGGTGTTGATCTCCATACGCCGGGCCTCCAGCACGGTCGCCAGTGTCCCCTTGCCGCCGCGGTATGCCGCAACGGATGCGTTGGTCCTCTCGGTGGCCAGGGGAATTAACGACTGGTCGTAGTCCCGCACCCTCATCAGGTTGGAGCGCCAAGTCGCCAACATGCGCTCGACTTCCGAATGATGCTCGCGGCGCATCTCTTCCCGCTCGGCCCGTATCTCGGCGACTTTTTCGAGGCGCGCGGCGAGTTCTCGGTCCTGGCGGTTTTTTTGGTTCCACTGAAGCGGGATAGACGCGCCGACGGAGACCATGTCGCTGAAGTTGTCACCTCGCCTGCTGAACATAAGGGAGAGGCTCCAGTCGGCGTTCTTGTCTTCCCTCGCGACCTTGACCTCGGCCAGCGCGACCTGCTCCTTTGAGTTCAGGGCTTGAATTTCAGGATGCAAATCGACTTGGTGCGCTGTGTCTAGTCCGTCCCAGCCGATATTGCTCAGGGCCGGTGCGGTGCCCAGCGGCAACCTCGCGCTCTCTCCAATCCATCGTGCCAAGAGAGTGGTGGAATTGCTGACATCCGCTCGCACCTCGTGAATTCGATTGTCGATGCGGGAAATCTCCTCTTGTGCCGCGATAACGTCTTTTTGCGGGCCTCGACCGCTTCGATAAGCCGTGGAAACAGCCTCTGCTGTAAGGACGGCTTCTTCACGCTGGCGTTCGAGCAGGTTCAATATGCGCTGTTGATAAAAGCGGTCGAACCAGGCACGCGCGGTTTCGGTTCGAAGACGCGCCAATTCCATGGACCGCATTGCCGACGCCAATTCTGCCTCGCGTTCAAACCGGTCGCGTCGGGCATCCCTTTTGTCACTTCCGATGAATGTCTGCGTAAGGCCGACCGAACGCATGGTCATGAAATCGTCGGTCAGGCTGTAGCGCATCGAACCAGTGACAGGCAGATTGTCGATCGAGAACCGGAGAACAGGGTCGGGCAGACTACCCGCCGACACCGCCCTTTCGCGGGATGACCGGCCCCTGGCGTCTTTAGCGTGCAAACTGAATGAACGTTCTTCCGCCAACCGAAGGGCGTGATCAATAGTCAATTCGGCTGATGGTTCAGGCGCCTGCGCGAGAGGCTCCTTGGGGAAAACGATCGTTAACGCGGCGACGGCAACAAGAAAAATTGAAAAGCCGCGGAAGGATTGAGCGAGAAAAGTGGGGGGCCCTTTGGCTTCCCGCGGGGACTCTTCACCCTTCGGCACTGGGACAGCGGCCAGGAGTTCGTGTTTCTCCGCGACACCATGAGATGGTGGCACAAGTGTGACGAGGGCAAGCCCGGGCATTCCCGGAGCCAACCTCTTGATGACGGACATATTGTTCGATCCTTCTTGGCGGACGGCCATCGGATGCCGCCGGAAACGGTGCACGCATACGCGAGACTAGCGGCCAGGCTCAGGCCCGGTCCAAGGCACGCGCAGAGGTCATCGAAGGATCAGGTTCGTGGGGGAGGGAATAACAGACCGATTGCCCACGAACGCAGGTGCTCGGCTTTAACGAGTCGAAGCGCGATGGTCTCCTGAT
The DNA here is from genome assembly GCA_003488105.1 of Rhodospirillaceae bacterium. The sequence continues at coordinate 7,350 of DNMS01000411.1, read as the reverse complement.
CGGGAAATTCGTGCGTTGATGCACCAATGATCAAGGGAACAAGACAGGTTGAAACGCAGAACTCAGGCGGGCAGGACTGTTCCGTCGCGCAACAAGAACCTTCCGCTTCTCCGTGTCGGGCCGCATCGTTCTGACAGCTGATGACGTCCACTTGGCCAACGCTGGCGCCGCCTGATGTCGATAAGCTACCCGAGTCCGCCCACGCAGCGACCACAGGTGGAAGCAACAAGGCAGATACCAGTAAAATCGCTGAGATCAGACGAGGTAAAAATCGCATCAGGGTTACAGAGCCAACAATCTGAAGCAGGGAAGGCGATAAGGTACGATATCAAATTTTTTTTGCGGCGCACCATCTTTGTTTTCGCAGGGCATCATATTTTTGTGACCGTACGACAACCTCATCGCATCGGGCCGGAAAACCGACCAATCCATGGGGTCGAGCAAGAAATAGGCCGATCTCTTATGATATTCAAGGAGCCGAAGATCAAGTTCCAGAGGCCAATGACATATCCGCCATGCGGGGCTATGGTTGCCCTATTCCTGCGGTTCGAAGGGCGTCTTCGGTCACGCCTCGACCGGCACAACACGAGGCCAGAACGCCGTCAACCGCCACGGCAGGCAGCGTGCGCACGCCCAAGTCCTTGGCCCTGGCAATCACCTCGTCCTCTTTCATATCGAGGATGGAAACCTCGCAGTTTGAACAGGCCATCTGGTTGACCAGCTCAATGGTTTCCTCACACAAGCCACATCCGGCACTGAAAACTTCGATCTTGCGTTTCTGGGGCATCGTCAAAATCTCCTTCGTTGAGTCATGAGGTTACGTATTCGTCCTTAACGTTCGCACAGGCAGGGCAGCCCGCCGTTTGGCCCGATTGGCTTTTGCTTCGCATCGGCCAGGTGTTCCACAGGGACGCGGCAACGAGAACGCCAAGACCAGCCCACATGGCCGGGTCGCTGTCGAAGCCGAACTTGCCGAACAGCACGATTCCTGCGCCGACAACACCCAACCCAAACGGACCGTACCCGCGCCGTGTCGTCGCCCGGTAAGCCAATGCAGAAACGGCAACAGCAAGAAAGGCACCGGTGAGCGGCAATAGAAACGGGGTATAGTCGATAAATCCGATGCCAAGACTGCTGAACAAACCGGCATAGGCCGGCCAACAGGCGGGGCAGGCCAGTTTCGGCAATAAAGCCGCCCCGATGGACGGCACCATGGCCGCATTCAAATGCAAGGTTCCAGAGGGCTTGCCGGGTTCATAACCTGGCGTCAACGCCGTCACGATCTGGTCAAGCGGCGGCACGCCACGCGCATCGCCTTCCAACGTGTATATGCGGCAACACGAACTGGCTTCTTCAAGGGAAAGTCCCGACACGTCCTTACCATCGACCAAGATCGTCGGCGAGCCATAGGAACGAACGTGGTCGGGCGTATCTGGGGCACCAACCTCCCATTCCGACCAAGCAGGAGCCACACCGGCAGCGCCAAACGCCGCTATCAACTGTTTTCGGGCGGCCGCGATATTCGGGCATGATTTTTCATAGACGAATTCAACGGTCGGCATTTGCGGGCCCTTTCCTGGCTTCCAGGGCATCAAGAATCGGACAGGCACTCACTGGCCCTGTGCTGGGGCACGCATTCGTCCATGTGCTGAGGACATCCCGCATTCGCGATAAAACATCGATCTTCTCCTCGATTTCGCTGAGTTTCCCCAGCGCCCGGTCCCGAACATCGCTGCACGATGCCCCGGGATCGGTTTTAAGTGAGAGAAGGTCTCCGATATCCCGCAAGGTGAACCCAACATCCTGGGCGCGTTTGATGAACTGAATATGCCGAACGACCTCAGGCGCGTATTTCCGATAGCCGTTCGCGTCCCGGTCAGGCGTTTCAATCAACCCTTGCTGTTCGTAGTAACGCAGGGTTTCGACGCTCACGCCGCCTTGCCGGGCGACATCTCCGATGTTCAGCATTTCAGTATCTCCATCGATTCCGGACAGCGTAACCCCTGTAGTATACTTTAGGGTCAAGGGCGAAATTTGCCTTGATCCGGCCATGATTGATGGCAACACTTCCGACCCATGAGACGACTGCTGCGATCCCGCCTTCTGATTGTCGCCCTGCTGCTTGCAGTGGGCGTGGGGTCCGTCGTCTCGGTGGTCCAGGCGGGACAAATGCGTGTCGACATGGCCATGACCGGCGATGTTCAAGGTCCCGATGGCGATAGCTGTACCGCGTGCGGCACCGGCGGTGATGGGGCAAAGGCATCGATAGATTGCGTGTCGGCCTGTCACCTTTCCGCAATCGATATGGTCGATGGCCGCGCGGCCGCCGGTATGGCCGATGACCGAACGTATCCCCTAGATCGCAGGCAATTCGCGCGGTCATCCGGGCCTCTGCTCGACCCCTCTCCCCCAAAATCCATTCTCGGTTAGTGCGCAGCCGGCGAAAGCCTTTGCTTTTGCCACGCGTCACGTCTTAGGCCCGCCTCCTCCATACGGGGCAGGTGAGGCTTTGTTGGTACAGGCACGTCAGCCTGTCCGCCTCCATACCCGAGAATGGACATCATCTAATGAAAAACACGTTCAACAACGGCCTGTCGCGCCGTTCCTTCCTTGCCGCCGCCGGCGCCGCGGCAGGGGTGGCTGCCGTGCCCGCCTGGGCAGCACCTTCGCTTCCCCTGCGTCAAATCGATTTGGCCGCCGCCCCCGGTGCGACCCACCTAGTGGACAGTGACGGGACGAAAACCAAAGTCTGGTCGTACAACGGTCGCGTGCCCGGCCCGGAAATCCGGATACGCCAAGGCGAACGTCTGCGCGTCGCCGTGCGCAACGGACTGACTGAAGAGACGACGGTTCACTGGCACGGGCTTCGCGTGCCCCATGCGATGGACGGCGTGCCACATCTGACGCAAAAGCCCATCGCGCCTGGCGAAACCTTTGTTTACGAGTTCGATGCACCCGACGCCGGAACTTATTGGTATCACCCCCATCAGCGGAGCTTCGAGCAGGTCGGGCGTGGCCTTTATGGCCCCCTGATCATCGAGGAAACGAACCCGCCCCAAGTGGACCGTGATGTGACCTGGGTATTGGACGACTGGCGCTTGCTGATAGATGCGCAGATCAGCGAGGATTTCGGGAATCGCCATGATATGAGCCATGCCGGCCGCATCGGCAACACGGTTACGGTCAATGGCCGGATCACCGATATGTTCGAAGCCAGGGCAGGCGAGCGTATCCGCCTGCGCCTGATCAATGCCGCCAACGCCCGTATCTTCGGTCTGGAATTCGACGGTCATACACCCTGGGTCATCGCCTATGACGGTCAGCCGGTTGACCCGCACCAGGTGACGGGACGGTTGGACATCGGACCGGCCATGAGGATCGATCTGATCCTCGACCTGACCGGCGATCCTGGCGATGCCTTCGCCGTCAGGGACACCTTCTACAGCCGTCTGAAATACCGACTGTTGAATGTCGTCTACGGACCCAAGCGGCTGCGGGATAAGCCGATGCGCAAGGTCGCGGCGTTGCCCGACAACACCATGCCCGAACCTGACCTGGCTTCTGCCGAGCGTCATCACATCGCGTTCGGCGGCGGCATGATGGGCGGTATGGCCGTGGCCAAGATGGGCGGACGTGAGGTCGGCATGATGGAGATGATGCGGAACGGCAAGGCCTGGACGGTCAACGGCGTCGCTGCCACGGGTCACGTCATGGACCCCATTCTGACGCTGGCGCGGAACCGCTCCTACATCCTGGCTCTGGACAACCAGACAGCCTGGTATCACCCCATCCATTTGCATGGACACTCCTTTCGCGTGATCAGCCGAAACGGCGAGCCGACCCGTCATAAGGAATGGCAGGACACGGTTATGATGGCGCCGCGCGAACAGGTCGA
>DNMS01000411.1:1449-3331 GCA_003488105.1 Rhodospirillaceae bacterium | reverse complement strand
CCAGGCCGGCGGCATGATGGGTGTCATTCAGGTGGCATGAGGAGGGCCGGAAATGAGACGAAACCTATTCTCCACGGCCGGCGCGATTATCGCGGCCTTGTTCACCGGGTTCATCGGCACGGCGCGGGCGGACGGCGACCCCGACCGTGGTCGAAAAGCCTTTTTGCAATGTCTGTCCTGCCATTCAGCCCGTCCCGGCCTCCACAAGACCGGCCCCAGTCTGGCGACGGTCGCCGGGCAGAAAGCCGCAACGGTTGAAGGATTCGGGCGATACAGCGATGCCCTTAAGGCTTCCGGCTTGGTCTGGAACGATGAAAAACTGGACGCCTGGATGCTCGATCCCAGGGGGCTGGTTCCCGGAACGTCCATGAACATTCCGGGCATCAAGTCGACGTCCGACCGTCGAGATATCATCGCCTTTTTGAAGGCCGTGAAAGCCGAACAGTCAGCTGAAAGGTCACCGGCACCTTCAAATGAATCCGGTGGCAGCATGATGATGGGGGATCGCCCTATGCCTGATCTGGAAGCACTGGGTCCGGAGCGTCAGGTCGCGTCGCTGACCTACTGCCGAGGCACCTATCATGTGCGTACGGTAGCCGGGCAGGTTCAGAAAATCTGGGAGTTCAATCTCCGGTTCAAATCGGACTCTAGTGATAAGGGGCCGATGGCGGGGAAGCCGGTGATCATCCCCAAGGGCATGAGGGGGGATCGATTCTTCGTCATCTTTGCCCAACCGTCCGAGATTAGCCCGTTCATCGAAAACCGATGCTGAATCAGTCCGGCGTAACTCAGTTAATCCAGTGTCAAAAAGGAAATGATCATGACCATTAGAAACCGAATTCAAGCGGCCATCTTTGCGGTCTTGCTCAGCGCTGTTACTGCCGTTTCTACTCTTGCGGCCGACCGGCCTGATGCCACCATCATCAAGAACCCGCAGTGCGGCTGTTGCGAAAGCTACGCCGATTACCTTCGCGAGAACGGCTTCAAGGTAACGGTCAAGGCATCCCACGACCTTACCTTGATGAAGCGTGAGATGGGCGTGCCTGATGACTTCGCGGGCTGCCACACCATGGTGCTCGATAAATACGTTGTCGAAGGCCACGTCCCGGTTTCCGCCATCGACAAGCTTCTGGCCGAACGTCCGGACATCAAGGGAATTTCCCTGCCGGGCATGCCGCAAGGATCACCCGGAATGTCGGGTACAAAGACCGCCCCCTTCACCGTCTATCAATTCGGCCAAGGGCCGGCAAAGGTCTTCACGGTCGAATGATGGCGGACTTCAAACCAACCGCCTTCATGATGGTTGCGGCAACCGTCGGGTCAATTTCCCTGCCGGTTGCCGCGCAATCACCCGAGACGGACAACCTTGCCCGGGGCCGCACGCTTTACCAAACCCACTGCGCCAGTTGTCACGGCAAGAACCTGGAAGGGCAGTCCGATTGGCAGATCCGCCGGCCGGACGGCCGCCTGCCGGCCCCGCCGCATGATCGAACGGGACATACCTGGCACCATCCAGATGAGCACCTGTTCCAGATGACCAAGCACGGTCTTGTTCCGCCGTTGGCACCAGAGGGATACGAAAGCGACATGCCGGCGTTCGGCGATGTTCTTTCGGACGACGAGATCTGGTCCGTACTCGACTTCATCAAAAGCACCTGGCCGGACCGTTTTCAGCGTCGGCAGCAGGACGTCACCAAAAGGGCGAATGAGAAATGAGCGATATGATGGGAACCGATTGTGCCATGGGCTGGGGAATGACCCTGGCGGGCGCATTGGTCGCCGGACTGGCATTGTTGGTCGCGGCGGCATTGATCAAGTATCTGCGGAAATAAGTTAGGAAAAGAAATGGGCTATACAATTGATAGAACGATTGAAGGGGCGT
>DNMS01000411.1:0-1315 GCA_003488105.1 Rhodospirillaceae bacterium | reverse complement strand
TACCATGAGTGAAATGCTCCTTGAAGCAGGACAAAGGCGCCGCACAGCGATTTTGTTCTGGGGGCCTGTGATGGTGTTCGCGGGCTTGGCCACAGCGCTGGGTTGGGGTTTGACGCGCGATCCGAAGGTGCTGCCCTCGGCCCTGATCGATAAGCCGGTGCCCGAGTTCAATCTGCCGCCGGTCAAGGGACGAACCTCGGGCCTCGCGTCGGCGGATCTCTCGGGTGAGGTGTCTATCGTCAACGTATTCGCTTCCTGGTGCCTACCATGCAAAGCGGAACATCCGATTTGGATGGATCTCAAGGCGCGGAACGTCGTGCCCATTCACGGGCTGAACTATAAAGACACGCCCGATGATGCCTCGGCTTGGCTCAACCGGCTTGGCGATCCCTACAAGCGGACAGGCGCCGATCTCGATGGCCGTGTCGCCATCGACTGGGGTGTCTATGGCGTGCCGGAAACGTTCATCGTCTCCGCCGACGGGCGTATCGCCTACAAGCACGTGGGGCCTGTGACACAGGTAATCGTGGACGGCACGCTCATGCCCATCGTCGACCGCCTGCGGCGGAAAGCCGAAGGGGCAAAGCCATGACCGTGATGACGCGCCGTCGGGCCATGACGGTCATGGCCGCGGCATCCTTGATGTTGCCGGCTGCCGTCGCAGGCGCCGCGGGAACGGCTAAGACCTTTAACCTGCACGATGCACCACTGCCAATGCCGGAGGTCGCGTTCGCGTACGAAGACGGCCGGCCCGGATCTCTCGCGGACTTCCGGGGTAAACATGTGCTTCTAAATATATGGGCAACATGGTGTCCACCCTGCCGCGAAGAGATGTCGACGCTTGACCGCCTGCAGGGCCTTCTGGGCGGCAACGACTTTCATGTGTTGCCACTTTCGATCGACCGGGCGGGAGTGAAGGTCGTGCGGGATTTCTATGCCAAGACCGGCATCGAGAACCTGAAAATCTACATGGATCAGAATGCACGGGTCATGCGTGTCCTGAAGTTGGGCGGGTTACCGACGACCTTCCTGATCGGCCCAAGCGGGCAGCAGTTGGGCGGGTTGGTCGGTGCCGCGGAATGGGATGCGCCAGATTTGGTCGCCCTGTTCCGGGACCGGATTGCGTCAGCAAAGAATCAAAGGAGATAGAGCGATGAAGAATGGACAACAAGCAGTACCCGCGGTTTCAACCGCCCAACGCGCCGTCAACAAGCTCTGGCCCTATGTCACCGGGCGCCGTGGTTGGATTCTGTTCGGGCTCGCCGCCATCGGTGGCGGCCTGGCGATGAACTGGGGCACGGTGGTCGCCCTGGGC
>DNMS01000417.1:7042-7523 GCA_003488105.1 Rhodospirillaceae bacterium | reverse complement strand
CCATTTCAACCACGCCATGGACATCCCCTACATCGCCAACAAGACCGGGGCGGTGGTGATCGGCACGGAAAGCACCTGCAACATCGCCATCAACGGCGGCGTGCCGGATGAACAGATTCACGCGGTACGGGGTGGCGAGGATTATCAGTACGAGACCTTTTCCATCCGCGTGATCCCAAGCCTGCATTCCGCCCTGTCCTGCAAGCTGTACAAGGATTTCGGCACCATCCCGGTGCAGGACGACCCGCTTTGCCTGGATGATTATGTCGAGGGCGGCACGCTGGCCTATCTGATCCGCATCGGCGGGCGCGAGGTTCTGTTGTTCGGTTCCATGAACTTCATCGAACGCGAGGTCGAGGGCCTGCGCCCGGATGTCGCCTTCATCGCCTCGGCGCCGCCGCGCCTCGACATTCACGACTACACGGCGCGGCTGATGCGCTGCTTGGGCCAGCCCCCGCTTGTGGTCGCGACCCATTGGGAT
>DNMS01000417.1:4537-7004 GCA_003488105.1 Rhodospirillaceae bacterium | reverse complement strand
TGATGCGCTGCCTGGGCCGCCCGCCGCTGGTCGTCGCGACCCACTGGGACGACCAGGGCCTGCCCTTCGGCGCCCCCCAGGACAAGGCCCTGGCCCATACGGACGCCTTCATCCAAGAGGTCAAGGCGGCATCGCCCGACACGGAAGTCTTCGTGCCGCGCCATTTCCAGACCCTGGCCCTCGATGCCCAGGGCCGGATGCGCGTGGTCAACTAGGCGGACGCGGGCTGTACCGATGCCCCGCCCCGCGTGCTAGGGTCGGCAAAACATTTTTGGGAGGATGCCGACATGACCACCATCAACACCCTTTTACCGACCTCGCTGGTCGGTTCCTACGCCCAGCCCAACTGGCTGCTCGACCGCGCCAAGCTGGCCGGGCGCTTCCCGCCGCGCACGCGGGCGAAAGAGCTGTGGCGCGTCGATCCGGAATACCTGGAAGAAGCCCAGAACGACGCCACCATCCTGGCCATCCGCGACCAGGAACGGGCCGGGCTCGACATCATCACCGACGGCGAAATGCGCCGGGAAAGCTATTCCAACCGCTTCGCCACGGCCCTGTCCGGCGTCGACATAGACAATCCGGGCGAGGCGCTGGACCGCTCCGGCCATCCCAACCCGGTGCCGCGCATCACCGGCAAGATCACCCGCATGCATGCGGTCGAGGTCGAGGACGTGAAGTTCCTGCGCGCCAATACGGACCGCAAGATCAAGATCACCGTGCCCGGCCCCTTCACCATGTCGCAGCAGGCGCAGAACGATTTCTATGCGTCGGAGGCCGACCTGGCCATGGATTACGCCGCCGCCGTGAACGAGGAAGTCCGCGACCTGTTCGCCGCCGGCGCCGACGTGGTGCAGCTGGACGAGCCCTACATGCAGGCCCGCCCGGAAAAGGCCGAGGAATACGGGCTGGCCGCCCTCAACCGGGCGCTCGACGGGATCGAGGGCGAAACGGCCGTGCATATCTGCTTCGGCTATGCCGCCATCATTCACGACCGGCCCGAAGGCGGGTATTCCTTCCTGCCGCAGCTGGCGGCCTGTTCGGTCTGCGACATCTCCATCGAGACGGCGCAGTCGCATCTGGATTGCGCCGTGCTGGAAACCTTGCCGGAAAAGAACATCATCCTGGGCGTGCTGGACCTGTCGACCCACGACATCGAAAGCCCGGAAACGGTGGCGGAACGCATCCGTAAGGGCCTCGCCCATCATCCGGCGGAAAAGATCATCGTGGCCCCCGATTGCGGGCTCAAGTACCTGCCCCGCGACGTCGCCTTCGGCAAGATGAAGGCCATGGCCGACGGTGCCGCCATCGTGCGCGCGGAAATCTCCAAATAAGAAAAGCCAAGAAAGCCGACCCATGACCAAGACCAATACCCGGGTGCTGTTCAACGCCACGCCCGAGGGCCTGCCCGTGCCGGGCAACTTCCGCCTGGACGAAACCCCCCTGCCCGAACCGGGGGCGGGGCAGTTCCTGCTGCGCAATCTCTATCTCTCCCTCGATCCCTATCAGCGCATGCTGATGGGCGGCGGCTGGACCTACAGCCCCAACGTGCTGAAGCCGGGCGACCTGATGGTCGGGCGCGTTCTGGGCGAGGTGGTTGCGACGAATAACACCGACTTTCCCGTCGGCACCCATGTGGTCGGGCGGCTTGGCTGGCAGACCCATGTGGTGTCGGACGGATCGGATTTGGATTTCGTCGTCACGCCCAAGCCGGGGGTGCCGCTCTCGGCCTATCTCGGCGTCTGCGGCTCCACGGGGGTCACCGCCTGGGTCGGGCTCAAGATCACGGGCCAGCCCAAGGCGGGGGAGACGGTGGTGGTTTCCGCCGCCGCCGGGTCGGTCGGCAGCTGCGTCGGCCAGTTGGCCCGGGACATGGGCTGCCGCGTCGTCGGCATCGCCGGCGGGCCGGACAAATGCAGACTTGTGACGCAGGAATTCGGCTTCGACGCCTGCATCGACTACAAGGCGCCGGACCTGGCGGGCCAGCTGAAGAGGGCGGCGCCCGACGGCGTCGACGTCTATTTCGACAACGTCGGCGGCGAAATCCTGGAAACCGTGATGGGCCAGTGCAACCGCCTGGCCCGCATTCCCGTCTGCGGGGTGCTCGCGCGCTACAACGAAACCGGCGAAGCCTACGGCAACAGAAACATGCATCTGTTCTTCGACAAGTCGCTGAAGATGGAAGGCTTCGTGCTCAACGCCCATAAGGCGATCTGGCCCCAGGCGCGGGCGGAACTGGAAGCCATGGTGGCCGACGGCCGCATGGCCTACCGCGAGACCGTCGCGGACGGAATCGCTGCCGCGCCGGAGGCCTTCATCGGCATGCTGCAAGGAAAGAACCTGGGCAAGCAGCTGGTCAAGCTGACCTGATCCCGCGCCCCTTTGTTCTGTGGTTCCCGAAGATTTTGAACCACAGAGGCGGTGAGGCGGTGAGACATTGCCGTCATGCCCGTGCTCGACACGGGCATCC
>DNMS01000417.1:1975-4331 GCA_003488105.1 Rhodospirillaceae bacterium | reverse complement strand
AAGCCCGGCCATGACAACCCTTTGCGGTCGCTTTTCTCACCGTCTCACTGTCTCAGTGGTTTTCTTTTGAATATTTGCGGCGGCAGCGCGCGGCGGAAAGGGTGGGGCTTACGCGCAGGTCGCCCCTCGCAGGTGCGCCTTGCCGTCCGTGCCGAAGGTGCCGCGGGCGTTTCCTTCGCCGATCTGGGGGTGGGTGAACAGGCCCGTGACCTCGGCGCCCGCGATCTCCTCGCCGGTCACATAGGCCTGACCCATGGCGGAATTTTCCAGGCGGTCGTCCAGGTCGATGGTGAAGACGAATTTGCGGCCCTGCTGGAAGTTGGTGAAATGCAGGATCAGTTCCTCCGCCCCGTCGGCGACCACGGGGGCCTTCATCAGGCCGACCTCGCCCTCGACGGTTTCGAACTGATGGGGTTCCGACGCCCCGGCGCCGCCGAAGTCCGTATCGAACACCACGCGCCCGGCGGACTGCGCGGCGTGGAATTCCAGGCTCAGCAGGGTCCAGGGTTCCAGACTTTTGTTTTCGATGATGAACAGGTCGGGGCTTGAATCGATGAAGCGGATGACGACCTCGGGCCCGCAGGCGCGCGCCAAGGGGGCCAGAACCAGGCCCAAGACCAATGCCAGTGTGCCGATGAACGTCCGTCTCATGACGATCCCTCCCCGCGCCCCCTAAGGATGGCGCAAGTCTCAGGCGGCGGCAAGCAGATGGATGGAGAACAGGCTGTCCGCGTCGGTCCAATGCTGTTGCGCGCGCCAACCGGCGCCGCCGGCGACGCGATGGAAATCCTCGACCGCGTATTTGTAGGAATTTTCCGTATGGATGGTCTCGCCCGCGCGGAAGTCGAAGGCATGGCCGTCGATGTGCACGGTCTGATCGACCGTGCTTTCCAGATGCATCTCGACCCGGCCTTCGCCGTCGTCATAGCGTACACGATGGGCGAAGCGCGCACGGTCGAAGCCGCCGCCCAGTTCGCGGTTGATGCGGTCCAGAAGGTTCAGGTTGAAATCGGCGGTCACGCCCTTGGCGTCGTCATAGGCCGGCAGCAGCACATCCAGGTCTTTTTTCAGGTCGACGCCGACCACCATAAAGGCGCCGTCGCCCAGCGTACGCCGGGCGCGGGCCAGGAAGCGCGCCGCCTGGGCGGGCTCGAAATTGCCGATGGTGGAGCCCGGGAAGAAGCCGACCGTGGGGGCATCGTCGAGTGCCGCCGGCAAGGGCAGTTCGGCGGTGAAATCGCCGACCACGGGAATGACCTCCAGATGCGGCAGGCGTTCGGCCAAGGCCCCGGCGGCGGCTTCCAGATAATCACCGGCGACGTCGATGGGCACGTAACCACGAAGATCGGTCAGCGCGTTGAGGAACAGGTCCGACTTGCGGCTTGACCCCGATCCGAATTCCACCACCCAGGCCCCGGCCGGCAGGGCCGCCCCCAGGTCGTCGGCGATGTCGGCTAGCAGGGCAAGCTCCGTGCGCGTCGGATAGTATTCGTCGAGATGGGTGATTTCCTCGAACAGGGCAGAGCCGCGCACGTCGTAAAGCCACTTGCAGGGCAGGGTCTTGGTGGCGGCGGACAGTCCGTCGATCACGTCGCTCAGGAAGGCTTCCCTGCCGTCGTCGTCCAATCCTGTGTCTTCAACATCGGCAAAGGCGTCCATCGTTGTCTCACCCATCCTCGGCCAGGCGCAGGCCGGTGAACTGCCAACGCTGGTGCGGATAAAAGAAGTTGCGGTAGGTGGCGCGCGCGTGTCCTTCCGGCGTGGCGCAGGACCCGCCTCGCAACACGTTCTGGCCCGACATGAATTTGCCGTTGTATTCGCCGCCGGCCCCGTCCGTTGCGGCAAAACCGGGATAAGGGGCATAGGCGCTGGCGGTCCATTCCCAGACGTCGCCGAACATCTGCTGTAGGCCGTCACGGTCCTGTGCCGGGGCCGGGCGCAGGCGGCCTGAACCCGCGAAGTTGCCCGTCACGGGCAGCGACTGTGCCGCAACCTCCCATTCGAATTCCGTCGGCAGGCGCTTGCCCGACCAGCGGGCGAAGGCATCGGCTTCGAACAGGCTGATATGGGTCACGGGGGCGTCCGGGTCGACGGGCTGCGGGCCCTTCAGGGTCATGGTCCACCAGTCGCCGTCGCGGTCTTCCCAATACAAAGGTGCGAACCAGTCCTCGGCCTGGACCGTGGCCCAGCCGTCGGACAGCCACAATAGGGGATCGCTATAACCGCCGTCGGCGATGAAGGCCATCCATTCGCCGTTGGTGGCCGGGCGCGAGGCCAGGCGGAACGGCCGCACCAGGGCGTCATGGCGCGGCGTTTCGCAGTCGAACGCGAAGTCGCCGCCCGAGGTGTCGGCGCC
>DNMS01000417.1:0-1738 GCA_003488105.1 Rhodospirillaceae bacterium | reverse complement strand
GTCAAAGGCGATCCAGCGCAGGTCCGGCGCCCCGCCGCCGGTGGCCAGTGGTTCCGCCGGGCGATAGGCGGGCTTCAAGGGGTTTTGCGCGAACAGGTGCAGGAGGTCGGTCAGCAGAAGTTCCTGATGCTGCTGTTCGTGATGCAGGCCCAGTTCGATGGTTTTCAGAAGGTCTTCAGTGCAGTCGCCGCCGGTCATCAGGTCGGCCAGGCCCGCGTCCACATGATGCCGGTAGGCGATCACCTCGGCCAGTGGCGGGCGGGTCAACAGGCCGCGCTGGGGCCGCGGTTGGCGCGGGCCGACGCTGTCGTAATAGGAATTGAACAGATAGGCGAAGCGGTCGTCGAACAGTTGATAGCCGGGATGGCCGGGTTCCAGAACCAGGGCTTCGAAGAACCAGCTGGTATGGCCGAGATGCCATTTGGCGGGGCTGGCGTCGGCCATGGACTGGGCCGTGGCGTCGGCGTCGGACAGCCCGTCGGCCAGGGCCAGGGTTTCGGCACGCATCGCCTGAAGCCGCCGCAGGAGGGCTTCTGATGCCTCGGCCGCCGATGGACTTGTCAATCCGGCGCGTCGGTTCTGAGATGCCATGAAACGCTGTTCGTGAATGCTTCCGCTGAATTTGGGTGCGCGCGGCTGGTTCCGCGCGGCAAGGTTCCCGTAAACCTTAACGGACGGGTCCGGGCCTGTGTGGATTATTTATTCACAGTTGCGTTACGCCCCGATGACCAACCAATTCGGCGGCCCGGCAACGGTGGGGGCTTAAATCTGGTCGTCGCGGAAATACTCGTCGTCGCGGCCGCCGCCTTGCTTGATCAGCTCGTAGTCACGCCAGTATTCCTCGACGTCGTCGCCGGGCTGGGGGCCCGTACCGATGCCGTACTGTTCCCACTTTTCGCGGTCGCTCAGCTTGTCCATGTCCGGCTTCTTGGGCGAGGTCATTTTCAGCAGCACGCCCGCAACGACCGTCGCAACAATCAGCACGACGCCGATGGGCAGCCAGCCCAGTTGTTTAATCAATTCCACCGTGACCTCCTTTGCGTGGTCCCCGCAGGCATTCCCCGTCTCCGCCCCTCAGTTAGAGACGGTACGTCGCGCCCGGGTCCCCGATTCCCGGAAATTCGTCACGCGAGCGGGAAAGCTTATACCGCGAAATGCTGACAGACAACTGACACATTAGAGAAAATTGATTGTTTCCAAGGGCTTCGCATATCGATCCCGCCGGGGGGTTGGCGACCTTGCGACGCCCGCCCTCCGGCGCCTAAAAGGGGTGCCAAGATGCGGCATTCTGGGCACTTATTCCGCTGGTGGACCGCGCAGGGCGCGGCCGTTCTCCTGCTGCTGTCGATTGTCCCGGCGGCGGGCATGGCCGCGTCCGCACCGGTTCGCGCGGTCGAGGCGGCGGAAGTGATCGGCCTGCGCCTGGGCCGCCATGCCGGTTTCCTGCGTCTGGTGTTCGATTTGACGGCGCCCCCCGGTTATGACGCCCGGGCCACGGGCCGCCGGACCTTCGAGGTCAGCCTGCCGCACGCGGCCTTGCCACCCGAAGGCCACGCGGCGCTGGCGGATGACCCGCTCGCCCCCGATCTGGTCGTCCGCCCGGCCAAGGGAGATGGGCCGCTCCGCTTTCAGGTGATCAGCCGCTTCGACGCCTTTATCCGCCGTACCTTCATTCTCGACCCGCCTAGGGGCGGCGCATCACCGGGCAACGGTCCCTGGCGACTGGTTCTCGACATCG
>DNMS01000029.1:7118-7525 GCA_003488105.1 Rhodospirillaceae bacterium | reverse complement strand
ATTGCGGGCGCCGACCACGCCGATGGTTTTTTTGGCGAGAAGGTCCTGCCGGCCACGCACGTAGATGATTGGCGGCGGGTCGTGGATATGGGCGAGAAGCGGGGGGTAGGCAGGCTCCCCCCATGCGAGAAGCGTCGCCCCGATACGCTGCGCCTCTTCCAATTCGCGTGATGCCGCCGCCGCCGAGGCGATGCGGATGGTGCCGGCGCGCCCGCCCCGGCGGGCTAGGGCGGGCAGGGCGTCGAGTGCGCGCGCCGCCGTGCCGAAACGTTCCAGCAGGCTGAAGAAGGTGCCCGGCCCGACATTGGCCGAGCGAATCAGGCGCAGCCAAGCGATGCGTTCGTCGTCGGGAAGGGTTCGTTGGCGGTGATGGGCCAGTCTGTCGGGCATGTCTGGGCTCTCCCAGG
>DNMS01000029.1:0-7086 GCA_003488105.1 Rhodospirillaceae bacterium | reverse complement strand
GATGGTGCCCGCCCGACCGCCCCGGCGGGCAAGATCCGGCAGGGCGGCCAATGCTTGGCTCGCCGTGCCGAAGCGTTCCAGCAGGTGGAAGAAGGTGCCCGGCCCGACGTTGGCCGAACGGATCAGGCGCAACCAGGCGATGCGTTCATCGTCGGGAAGGGTCCGTTGGCGGTGATGGGCCAATCTGTCCGGCATGTCTGGGCTCTCCCAGGGGATGTCTGCGAAAAGACTACCCGAGGAAGCTTATCCGGAAAAGGGAAAGCGGAGCATTTATGTGCCCGTTTTGGTTGTGCGCCCCAATATCCAGGCCGGCACCAACGCCGTCGAGAAGACGATGGCCGAGACGATGAAGGCATCCTGGAATCCGAGGGTCGTCGCCTGGGCGTGAATGACCTTGGACAGGAAGTTGAGGGCACCCGCCGTTTGCTGGGCATCCGGCAGGCCGCTTTCGCCGAGCATGCGGCCGACCTTTTCGATGAATTCCCGGCTGAGTGGGTTGCCCGACGTCTGGGTTGCCGCCATGGCGTCGGCATGAAACGCCGTGCGCTGTTCGGTGATGACGACGAACACCAGGGTGCCGAAGGCGCCGCCCAGTTGGCGCACGAAGTTGTAGGTCGCGGCGCCGGCGTTGATCTTGTGCTCGGGCACGGCGCGGATTGCCGCCGCCCCCATGGCGGGCATGACCAGCCCGATCGCAAGACGCGACAGCATGGTGAACAGCACCATGACGAAAAAGGCCGTATTGACGTCGGACTTGGCGATGAACCAGGCGGCGACGACGAAGAGCAGCACACCCGCGGTGATGGGATAGCGGGGCGACACATGGTCGTTCAAGCGCCCGGCAACGGGTGTGATCAGGAACAGAAATATCCCCGCCGGGACCAGAACCATGCCCGCCGCCGTGGCGGTGAAGCCCTGTACCTGCTGGGTGAATACGGGGATCGCATAGTTGGTGGCGAAATTGCCGGCCCCGAACAGAAAGGCGATCACCATGGCCGAGGCAAAGGACGGGTCCTTGAACAGGCCAACATCCAGCATCGGGTTTTTCGAGTGCATCTGGTGCCACAGAAAGACGCCCCCGGCCGCTATGCCGCCGACCAGCAGTGCCAGGACCTCGTTGGAATGCCAACCCCAGCGCTGGCCGTTGGCCAGGCCGCTCATGACGCTGAAGCAGGCGGTGACGACCAGCACCAGGCCGGTCCAGTCAAAGGGAGGTTTGGGGCCCTTTTTCCGTTCCTGGGGCATGAAGCTGAGGCCCAGCAGGAAGGCGATGAAGGCCAGCGGCAGGGGCACGATGAAGATATGCCGCCACGTCAGGGCATCCAGAATCGCGCCGCCGACCACAGGCCCGAAGCTGGGTGCCAGGGTCACGCCGACCGAATACATGCTGACGGCGAACCCTCGCCGTTCGATGGGGAACACGGCGATGATGGTCGAGAGCACCAGGGGCTGGACGACGCCGGCGGAAATCCCCTGCATGACCCGTCCGAGGATCAGGGTATCCATATTGGGGGCTATGGTGCAGACGAAGCCGCCTGCGGTGAACAGCACCAGGGTCATGGCGTAGGCGTTGCGCTGGCCCAGATGGGCAACGACCCACACACTCATGAGCTGGCTTGCCACCATGGTCGTGATGAAGACCGTGGATGCCCATTGCGCGACGGTCTGGTCGATCCCGTAGGCCCCCATGATGGACGGCACCGCGACATTGACGACCGTCGCCGACAAAATCATCGATACCGCGCCCAACAGGCCCGACAGGGTGACAGACCAGCGGCGAAATTCGCTGATGGAATGTGGATCGATGGGGGCGGCGGCGACTTTACTGGTCAACGTCGATCTTGATTTCGACCATCATCCCGGGGCGCAGCAGGCGGTCCTGCTGGTCTATGGCGATGCGCACCGGCAGACGTTGGGTGATCTTGGTGAAGTTGCCGCTGGGGTTCGGGCTGGGCAAAAGCGCGAATTCCGCGGTGGTTGCGTTACCGATGACCTGGACCTTGCCTGTGAATTCGCGGTCTGGATAGGCATCGACGGAAACCTGGACGACATCGCCGACCTTGGTCTTGCGGATGTCCGTTTCCTTGATGTTGGCGTCGATCCAGATGACGTCCGGGTCGTGGATCAGGGCCAGGCGCTGGCCGGGCGTGACGTATTCGCCGACTTCGACGAAGGTCTTGTCGACGACGCCGCTGATGGCGCTGCGGATTGTGCGGTCGGAATGGTCCAGGCGCTGTTCATCCAGCTTGGCCTGCAATTCCTGTTCACGGTGGATGTACACGGCGACGGCGCTGTCCAGCACATGCAGGCGCTCGCGCTCGGCCTCGACCTCGGCCAACTTGGCCTCGGCCGAATGCAGGTCGGCGACGGCGATACGGTGTTCGCGTTCGATCTTCTTCAGTTCGGTCTCCGCCTGGTCCAACTGGCGGCGGGACACGACACGCGTCTGGAACAGGGATTTAGACCGCTCGTGCTCGCGTTTGGCGAGCTCAAGCTGCGGGTCCAGGGATGACACGGTGACCTGGGCGCCGACCAGACGTGCCTGCTCGGACTTCAATTTGGCGGCGGTTTCCTTATCGACCAGGCGTTTCTCCGCCAGGGTGCGTTCCTTTTCCGCGCGTAGGCTGGCGATCTGGGCCTCCAGTTCGCGGGCCTTCAGCGCCGATTCACGGGAATCGATGGCCAACAGGACTGTGTTCGGCTCGACGTCGTCGCCTTCCGTGACGCTGATCGAGGTGACCCAGCCGGCAACGCGGGACGATACGGTAATCAGGTCGCCGCCGATGCGGGCGTCAACTTCATGGATGTTGGTGACGCGGTCATGAATTTCCAGGCCCCCGAACAAGGTGCCCAGCACACCGATGACGAGCGCGATTGCAAAGCGGCGTTTGCGCGCCTTCAGGCGGGCGGCTTCTTCTGCGAAATCTGTGGCGGATGACGCATTGGCATCTGACCTCGGATCGATATCCGTGGTGTCCGGCATGGAATTTTCCTCTGTTTCTCGGCAACGGTTCTTAATTTTATCAGGCATTGTATACAATTGGCAGCAATTGGAAAGTAGGCCATTCGCCATGGGCAACCGCTCAGCGCGGGTTTTGTGCAAATGGGAAGAGAGCGGCGGCATGCATTTTATGCCGCAGTGCAAAAATTCCGGCGACCCAGGCCAGGCTTGTATATATTCAACGCAGGCACTCATTGGTCGGTGCGATGCGGACGCAATACATCACCACACTTATCCGAATGGGAATTCTCGCCGCGGCCTGCGCCTTGGGCGGGTTTCTGGCGGAACAATACGCCCTGCGGGCAACAGAGACGCAAGCGCGCCTGGAGACGGCCGAAGAACTGGGCAAGCTTCGCGTCCGCCTGGAAAGTTCCATAAACGCGGACATTCAGTTGATTCGGGGGCTGATCAGCTACGTCAAGGCGCGGCCGAACTTAAGTCAAAGTGAGTTTTCCGCAGTCGCTGCCGATCTCATGGAATCGGCGGGCGGGCAGGTGCGCAACATGGCCCTGGCGAAGAATCTCGTTATCAGTCACGTCTATCCACTGGAAGGCAACGAGAAGGCGATTGGCCTGGATTACCGGAAGAGTCCGGGGCAATGGCGCGAGGTTCAGCGAACCATCAAGGAAAACATCGTGGTGATCGCCGGGCCGCTTGATCTCGTTCAGGGCGGGGTCGGCATTATCGCTCGGTTCCCTGTGTTCATTTTTCCGGAAGGCTGGCAGGCCTCTGAACTGTGGGGGCTTGTCTCGACAGTGATTGATTTTGACGCCTTCGTTCAGAATGCCGGACTGTCGGATTATCAGGAGCATTATCGCCTGGCCCTGATCGGGCGTGACGGGACGGGCCGCAGCGGCGAGGTGTTCTGGGGCGATCCGTCGGTCACGGACGGCGATCCAGTGTATCTGGACGTCCACCTGGTTTCCGGCACCTGGGTCATCGCCGGCGAGCCGATGGGCGGCTGGCCGACGCGATCGGGCTTGTTGTGGTTGAACGTCGCGGGTGCAGTGGCGCTGTTCCTGCTTGGTGCCACAATCATCTATGCCAACCTGCGCCTGGACCTGGAGACGGCGCGGTCGACGGAACTTTTGAAGCGGGCGCGACAGGAGGCCGAGGCGGCCAAGGATGCCGCCCAGCAGGCAAACCGCGCGAAGTCGGAATTCCTGGCCGCCATGAGCCACGAACTGCGCACGCCGCTCAATGCGATTCTCGGGTTTTCCGATATTCTGTTTAATCAGTACTTCGGCCCGCCCGGCGCGGGCAAATACCGCGAATACGCCAACGACATCCATTCCAGCGCCAAACATCTGTTGGATCTGGTCAATGATGTCCTGGACATTTCCGCGATCGAGGCCGGCAGGACCGCGCTGGAGATCGGCATTGTCGAGGTCCGTGGCCTGATCGGCGAATGCGTTCATACCGTGCGCGAGCGGGCCGGCGAAAAAGGCGTCATGCTGCGCGAGGACGTGCCCGATGGTCTGCCGCGGTTGAAGGCTGATCGCCGGGCGATCAAGCAGGTCCTGTTGAATCTGTTGTCCAACGCGGTCAAGTTCACCCCGGACGGCGGCAGCGTGACGGTGACAGCCGGGGTTGTGAATGGCCTCCTTGTCCTTACGGTCGCCGATACTGGCGTCGGGATCGAACCAGCGCGCCTGTCCCAGATCATGAACCCCTTCACGCGTAAAGCCGCCAATCCCTATACCTCGGACAGGGGATGGGGACTCGGCCTGGCCATTTCAAAGTCGTTGATCGACATGCACGCCGGTGAAATCGTCATTCACAGCAGGATCGGGCATGGCACGACGGTCACGGTGCGTCTGCATTTGGACAGTTCGGCAATTGGCCGGGGCGGGCGGGTGGACGGGGCCGAATCTACCTGAGGTCGCGGGATTTAAATTACATTCAAATAATAACTAAGTTATTTTTTATAAAATAATGTATTCATTGTATAATTATTTTTAATATTATTAATATAATCAAATCTCATTAATAAAATTACATTAAAATAATATTTATTGAAAATTAAGTTATATTAAATTATATTATTACATAATGCGGTGTTTTGATATTTTATGACGTAATCAGCCACTCGCCATTGTCGAGTTTCATTTGCCGTCGGTATGCCGATGGCAGGCGCCGTATTTTAATCAATCTACAGGAGCGATGCATGACACTGCCGAAAATGACGAGCCCCTTTTTGCTTGGTGCGGGCACGGGGGCATTCGTCCTTGCCGTCCTGGCCTTCAGCAATAATTGGGTGGTCAGCGCGAGCACGAATCAGAGCGAGGTGCAGGATGCCAGGATCAATGCGCAGGCATCCATTTGCGCTGCCCGCGCCGTCGATCATGTGAAGAAAATGGCGAATGCGCCGGACCTGCAAGGCTATCAATCAGAAGCCCGCGCGGTGCGTGAAGGTCTTGCGAAGGATTTCGCAACCGCCCTGCCGGGTGCAAGCGAGCCGGAATCCGGTGTGGTTTCCGCCTGCGCGCAGATGCTGAACAGGGACCTCTAACGCGGCTAAGTGCTCGGCGGCGTGTCCGTCGGGTCGGATTTTTGGCCGATCTTGCTTTCCTGGCCGGTGATCAGTCGCTGGATGTTCGCCCGGTGTCGGATAACCGCCAGGATAGCCAAGCCGCCCGCCATCCAGGCCATGGGCATGCCGTCGATCCAATAGGCATAGGCCGGGGCCGCGACCAGGGCACCCAAAGCGGCCAGGGATGAATAACGGAAGACACCGGCGACCAGCAGCCAGGTCGCGCAGGCGGCCAGCCCGACCATGATATTCACGGCCAGCAGCACGCCAAGCGTGGTCGCCACGCCCTTGCCGCCCTTGAAGCGCAGCCAGATCGGGAAATTGTGCCCGACGACGCCGGCGAACCCGGCGATCATGCCGGCCTCAGCACCCCATAGATGGGCCGCCGCAAGTGCCGCCGCCGCCCCCTTGCCGCAATCACAGATCAGCGTGGCCAAGGCCAAGCCCTTGCGCCCGGTGCGCAACACGTTGGTCGCCCCGATATTGCCCGAGCCCATGGTTCGGATGTCGCCCAGGCCCGCCATGCGCGTGAAGACAAGGCCAAAGGGCACCGACCCCAACAGATAGCCGCCGAGGGCGGCCAGGGCGAATGCGAGATTGCTGTCCAGTCCACCGGCCATGGGCTCAGGCCCCGTGGGTGTGGACGGTGCGGCCGTCGATCACGGTGCGCAGGACCATGCCCTGCACGGGCCGCCCGTCGAACGGGGAATTCTTTGATTTGGAGAGCAGCACGTCGGAGGAAACCTTCCAACTGCGGTCGGGATCGAACAACACCAGGTCGGCGGGGGCGCCCGGCTTCAGATAGCCGGCATCCATCGCCATGAGCGCGGCCGGTGCCCGGGTCACCAGGTCGAGTGCCTTGAGCAGGGACAGATGGCCGTTGTGGTAGAGCTCCAGCGTCATCGGCAACAGGGTTTGCAGGCCGACGCCGCCCGATGCCGCCTGGGCGAAGGGCAGGCGCTTTGATTCCTCGTCCTGCGGCGTGTGGTCGGATGCGACGCAGTCGATCACCCCGTTGCTGATCGCCTGCACGATGGCCTGGCGGTCGTCCTCGTCGCGCAGCGGCGGGGTCAGTTTGGCAAAGGTGCGGTAGTCGCCGATGGCGTGTTCGTTGAGAGCGAAATAGGGCGGGGCCGTGTCGCAGGTAATGGCCAGGCCCCGATCCTTGGCGCGGCGGATGACCTCGACGCTTTCCGCCGTCGATACGTTGACGAAATGCAGGCGCCCGTCGGTCATCTCGACCAGACGGATGTCGCGTTCGATGATGATGATCTCGGCTTCGCGGGGGATGCCAGACAAGCCCAGGCGGGTCGAATTCTCCCCCAGGTTCATGACGCCGCCCTCGGCAAGCGACGGTTCCTCCGCCTGATGGCAGATCACCAGGCCGAAGGTCGCGGCGTAGGCCAATGCTTGGCGCAGAACCAGGGGATCGGCGATCGTCCGGACGCCGTCGGTGAAGGCAAGGGCGCCGGAATCCCTGAGTAATTTCAGTTCGGCGATCTCTTTGCCGGCCAGTTTCTTCGTCACGGCGCCATAGGGGTAGACTTTGGTC